>JAYZXG010000111.1:0-3044 GCA_036141435.1 Pseudomonadota bacterium
GCTGGATGAAAGGCGCGTCTGCGCAGCGAAGGAAACTCGTGCGTCATGCGCTGCGCACCCTGATCAAGCAGGGCCACCCGCTGGCGCTGGAGACGCTCGGCTTCGGGGCCGCAGAGATCGAACTGGCGCCCCTTCAGATCCGGACGCCCGTCGTCCGCTTCGGCGAGGCGCTCGCGTTTGAAAGCGAAATCCGGTCCACCGCACGCAGGTCCCAGCAGCTGGTCATCGATTTCATCGTTCACTGGCGCAAGGCCAATGGCGAGACCGCACCCAAGGTCTTCAAGCTCAAGACACTTGCCCTCGAGCCGGGCGAAAGCGTGCGCATCCGCAAGCATCACCCGATCCGGCCGATCACCACCCGCAAATACTATCCGGGCATCCAGGCGGTGGAATTACAGATCAATGGTCGCGCCTGCGGCCGACAGGAATTCGAGCTTGTGATGACGGACTAGACCGTCAGCAGATCGCGGCAGATCGCTTCCAGACCGGCCTGGTCTTCGGTATCGAAGGCACCGAATTCGGTGGAATCGACATCCAGCACGGCAGCCAGCTCGCCCGCGCTGTCGAAGACCGGGACGACGACTTCCGAATTCGAACGGCTGTCACAGGCGATATGCCCCGGGAATGCATGCACGTCCTCGACCAGCTGGGTTTCGCCGGACGCGGCCGCCGCGCCGCAGACACCCTTGCCGAAGGGGATCCGCAGACAGCCCATGGTGCCCTGGTAGGGGCCCACTACCAATTCGGTCGGCTTGGCCGGGTCCACCACATAGAAACCGGTCCAGAAATAGCGATCACCGAACATTTCGCGCAGCAGGCAGGCGGCGGTCGCATAACGCGCGGTACGGGAGCTCTCCCCGGTCACCACAGCAACGATCTGCTTGCGGACGTCTTCATAGAGTTCGGCTTTGCTGGTCATGGCGCTTTCCCTTGTGCTGGCTGCAAGGTGGCGATGATCGCGCAGCTTTCAAGACGCGGATGCAGCTGATGGCGTCTGTTTGTCGCCGCTACTCGATATCCTCAAGCGTCTTGTCGATGACTTTCTGGATGATCGGATCCGTGCGACCGGGACGGCCTGCTGTCGGCTGCGGCTCGTCCTCGCCGTCAATCTCCGGCTTGGCGGCCTTCTTTTCGGCAGCGTCGCGGGCATCCTTCTCCGCCTCGCTGATCGCCTTGGTCTGGATCATGCGGATCCGGGCGTCGACCAGGTTGTAGACATCAGACGGCAGTTTGGTGGACAGGTTGATGCCCAGCTTGCGCGCGGATTTCGGCGAGATCGCCTGGCTGTGCGACATCTCACCGGACGTCAGGTGGTCGGCCAGCGCCTGCGAGGTCTTGCCCGGGAGCTTGTGCACCGGATTGATGATCTCGCGCGCCACTTCCTGGGCGTATTTGTCATACTTGGCGGCCTCGTGCGCGAGCAGGACCAGCAGGTCCTGGGTCTGTTCGACCCCCTTTTGCGCAATCAGGTCTTCATAGGCCTCGCTCGGGAATGAGCCGTAAATCGTGTCGATCGGCCCCAGCGAAGCCGTTTCGTCCATGTAGATCCGGTCTGCCGACAGCGCGATGAAGGTGCCACCGGACATCGCCACATAGGGCACATAGACCGTGACCTTGGGATGTTTGTACGGATTGTGCCGGGCAACCTTGCGCAGGTGCTTTTTCAGGGCCAGTGCGATCATGTGGGCCGGACGCGCATATCCGCCCAGCGTGTGCAGGATGACCATGATGTGCGTCCGCTCATTGGCCCCGCGAATGGCAGCAATGGCGTTGAAGGCCTCGTCGAAGGTGATTTCCTGCTCGGCGCTGTCGCGACCCTCGAACTCGTCGCCGAGGTCGTGGATCAGATCAATGACGATGGTGTTCTTGCGATTGCGCTTTTCAAGATTGGTCTTGGCCGTCTCATAGCCCTTGGTCGCGTCTTCATAGGACCGCCCCAGCCAGCTGCGGAGTTTGGCCACAGAAGCGGCATCGCGTTTACGGGTCTCGAAGGTGAAGTATTGCCAGTATCCCCAGCACAACAGGCACATCACTGCGAACGCACCCGCAGCGACCACCAGCTCTTGCTCGGAGATCAACTCTAACACACTTCCCCCCTTACCGCTTCGCGGAAGGCTTACACGTAAATGATGTTAACCATTTATGTGCCTTACGGACAAGGCAAATCCAGAGTGGAAGCGGATTAATTTTCGCGTCAGCGGAGAGCCGTTGCCAAGATGTGACAGCTGACGCGGACAGCCTTGGGCTGCACGCTAGTCGATCGCCGTTTCGAAACCGCCCGCACCGTCCGCCGGACTGTCCAGCAGGCCGTTCAGAACGCCCGCCAGGCGCACGCCAGCCAGCTTGAGCTGCTGCCGGGAAATGCGCAGGCCCCGCTCATAATAGGCGTCGCCGGGTTCAATCGTGTTCTCCGCATTGGCCCAGTAGTATCCGAAGTCGCGCGAACGAACGATATTGTGGCTCTCCTGGGCCCAGGCGATCGGATCGACCGTGGTGTAGATCTCGGATCCCGCCAACGGGATCTCGGCCGCCAGCTCCTCCGCGAAATGAGACCAGCGACCGTGTTCCTCGACCCACGGCCAGGCCTCGCCCATGTAGTCGAGGATGATCTCGCTATCCCAGACGCGATGGAGATTGGTGTGACGCTCGCCACGCCAGATCACCGGGATATCATTGCCGCCGCGGTCCCCGTTGATGGAGACATGCAGCGGCTGGTGAATATCGCCGATCCAGTGCGCGAGGAATTTCAGCGCTTCCAGCTTTTCCGCGTCGGAATTGCTGTCGTCCACAAGCTCGCGCGCATGCAGGTCAATGGCCGACATGATGCAGCCATTGAAGGCGCAGTCTTCCGCGTCAACGATCGGATCATCACGCTCCTGGCCGGTATAGTGATAGGGCGCCGTGCGCAGGTGGGTGGAACTGCGGACCTGGTCGGCCCAGCTGCAGGCATCGCGGAAGTGGTCAAACTGCGGGTCCAGCGCGATCAGGCGATCCACCTCTGCGCGGGCTTCCGGCTGCAGGAAGCGATAGGCCAGATCGCACAC
>JAYZXG010000112.1:0-5357 GCA_036141435.1 Pseudomonadota bacterium
ACATGTCGCACGAGGAAGTGTTCCGCGAACAGGTCGCGCCCAATCTCGAGCCCGGCAACGCCGTGATGTTCGCGCACGGTTTCTTGGTCCATTTCGGGCGCGTGCAACCGGCCGCGAACGTCGATGTCATGCTGGTCGCGCCAAAGGGCCCCGGCGATCTCGTTCGCCGTGAATTCGAGCGGGGACGCGGCGTGCCCTGCCTGTTCGCAGTGCACCAGGACGCGACCGGCAAGGCGCGCGAACGGGCGCTCGCCTATACCTCCTGCATTGGTGGCGCCAATTCCGGTGTTATCGAGACCTCGTTCGCCGAGGAAACCGAGACTGACCTGTTCGGCGAACAGGCGGTCCTGTGTGGCGGCGCGACCGAGCTGGTCCTGGCCGGTTACGAGACCCTGACCGAGGCCGGTTATCAGCCCGAAGTTGCCTATTTCGAATGCCTGCACGAACTCAAGCTGATCGTCGACCTGCTCTACGAGGGCGGGCTCGGCAAGATGCATGAATTCATCTCCGAAACCGCGATCTATGGCGATCTGCGCTCGGGTCCGCGGGTGATCAATGACGAGACCCGCGCCCGCATGCGCGAAGTCCTCAAGGACATCCAGGACGGCACATTTGCCCGCGACTGGATCACCGAGAACCAGGCCGGAAAACCGCAATATGCGGCACTCCTGCGCAAGGACCTCGAACACCCGATCGAGAAGACCGGTGCGCAATTGCGCGCTGACATGCCCTGGCTGCAGCCAGGCGCCAACGCTCACTAACCCGTCAGGCCAGGAGAACTGATCCATGACCGCCCTGCCCGCAGCCGAACTGGACGCGCATTCCCGCCCTCTGATGACGGGTGCCCAAGCCGTGGTGCGGACGCTCGAGGACCTCGGCGTGCGCCGTATCTTCGGCTATCCGGGTGGGGCGATCATGCCCGTCTATGACGCGCTGGTCGGCTCGAAACTGGAACACATCCTGGTGCGCCATGAACAGGCGGCGAGCTTTGCCGCCGACGCGCAGGCGCGCCTGACCGGCAAGGCCGGCGTTTGCCTGGCCACCTCCGGTCCCGGCGCGACCAATCTGCTGACCGGCATCGCCAATGCCTACATGGACAGCGTGCCCATGGTCATCCTGACCGGACAGGTTCCCTCGAGCCTGATGGGCACGGACGCCTTCCAGGAAGTCGACGTGTTCGGGATGAGCCTGCCGGTCGTTAAACACTCCATGATCGTGCGTCACGCCGAGGACATTCCGGCCACCATCCGCGAGGCCTTCGAAATCGCGGAGGAAGGTCGACCCGGCCCGGTCCTCGTCGATCTGCCCAAGGATACACTGCAGGCGAACATGGCGTTCGACCGCGCCGAAGCCGCTGCAGCACCGCCCGTGACACGCGCAGACGCTGACAGCATCGAAGCGGCCATGAGCCTGATCCAGGCGGCCCGTCGCCCGGTCCTGTACATGGGCGGCGGCATTGCCCTGGGCGAGGCGGTCGACGCCGTCCGTGACTTCATGGCCCGGACCGGCATTCCCACAGTGGCGACACTGAAAGCCATCGGCTGTGCCCACCCGGACGCCCAGAATTATCTCGGCATGCTGGGCATGCATGGCACTCGTGCTGCCAATCTGGCCGTACAGGAAAGCGATGTCCTGATTTGCTGCGGCGCCCGGTTTGATGACCGGGCCACGGGCAAGCCCGACCAGTTCGCTCCGAACGCCAAGATCGTCCACATGGACCTGGACCACGCCGAGATCGGCAAGCTGCGCGGCGTCGATGCCGCCATTCGCGGTGATCTGCGCGATGCGCTGATGCGACTGGATACGGGATATCTGGCAATCGAAAGCTGGCGCACCCTGTGCCGCAACCGAAAGCAGGAATTCGCGTTCAGCTATGACGCGCCCGGTTCCGGCATCTACGCGCCTGGCCTGTTGAAGGAGTTGTCGGAAACTGCCGGGGACACGTTCATCGCGGCCTGTGATGTCGGCCAGCACCAGATGTGGGTCGCCCAGCACTGCCGGTTCGCCCACCCGGAAAACCACCTGACCAGCGCCGGGTTGGGCGCGATGGGCTATGGCCTGCCCGCCGGCATCGGAGCCGCACTGGAACGCCCGGACAGCAAGGTCGTCACCATCACCGGTGATGGCTCGATCATGATGAATATCCAGGAGCTGGCGACCGCGCGTCGTTACGGCGTGCCGATCCGCATCCTGCTGCTGGACAATGCCTCGCTGGGCCTGGTGCGCCAGTGGCAGGAATTATTCTTCGACCAGAATTTCTCCGAGATCGACCTCTACGACAATCCAGACTTTGCCGAGGTTGCCCGGTCCTTCGGCGTCGAAGCTTTCACCATTCACAGTCGCGACGAGGTGCCCGGCGCCATCGAGCGACTGCTCAACGCCACCGGACCGATCCTGGCCCATTGCCTGATCGACCCGCGCGAAAACGTGTGGCCGCTCGTGCCGCCCGGCAAATCCAATACCGAAATGATGGAGGACTGACCCATGCACAATATTCGAATTCAACTCGCCGAGCGCGAGGGCGCCCTGGTGCGCCTGCTCAGCAATATCGAGCGTCGCGGTTTCATTATCGAGAGCCTGGACAAGACCGCCGCGCAGGACGGCGTGACCGCGGTCGCGGCCTGCGTCACGCCACGCGGTGACCGCTCGCTGGACGTTCTGACCCGCCAGCTGTCCCGTCTGTTCGACGTCATGGACGTCCACACCCCCGTGCCGGCCCACATGGCCAGCCATGCCATGCCTCCAGGAGAGCCGTCATGTCGACACCCCCAGTAAGCCCGTCCGCGTGCGCAGATCACGTCCGGATCTTTGACACCACACTGCGCGATGGGGAACAGGCGCCAGGCTTCTCCATGACACCGACGCAGAAAGTTGAACTGGCGCAGCTTCTCGCTGCCATGCGCGTCGATGTGATCGAGGCCGGCTTTGCCGCTGCCTCTCCCGGCGATGCGGCAGCGGTCAATGATATTGCCCGGGAGGTCGAGGGACCGACCCTGTGCTCGCTGTCCCGCGCCTCCATCGGGGACATTGATGCGGCTGCAGAGGCCCTCGCCCCGGCGCGCCACAAGCGGATCCATATCTTCCTGGCCACCAGCCCGATCCACCGCGAGGCCAAGCTTCGCATGTCGCGACTGGAAGTGCTCAAGGCGATCGAGACATCCCTGAGCCACGCCTCGACGTGTTTCGACGAGGTGGAGTTTTCCGCCGAGGATGCGCTGCGCACCGAGGACGATTTCCTGACCGAGGCGATGGCGTGCGCGGCTGCTTATGGCGCCAACGTCCTCAACGTGCCCGACACGGTCGGGGTCAGCGAACCCGGCGAGATCCGCCGCGTGTTCGAACGTCTGATGCGTGAGGTCGAACGGCCGGAACACGTGATCTTCTCAGCCCATTGCCACAATGACCTCGGACTGGCTGTCTCCAACAGCCTGGCCGCCGTCCAGGCCGGCGCCCGTCAGGTGGAATGCGCCATCAACGGCATCGGGGAACGGGCGGGCAATTGCTCGCTGGAAGAGCTGGTCATGGCCCTGAATGTCCGTCCGGACATTTTCCCGGTCGCCTCTCGCGTGGACACCACCCAGTTGTGGCCGGCCAGCCAGAAGCTGATGCGCCTGACCGGGGCCCCGGTGGCGCCGAACAAGGCGATTGTCGGCAAGAATGCCTTTGCCCACGAGGCCGGGATCCACCAGCACGGCATGATCGCCGATCGCCGCACCTATGAAATCATGACTCCGGAAAGCGTTGGCGCGCCGGGTTCGGAACTGGTGCTGGGCAAGCACTCCGGCAAACACGCGCTGAACCAGCGCCTCGCCCAGCTGGGATATCAGCCGGATCCGGAACGTCTGAACGCCGTCTTCCGGGATTTCAAACGCCTCGCCGATGCCCATGGCGAGGTGACCGATGCGGACCTGGTCAGCCTGATGGAAGGCTATAGCGAAAGCGGGTCAGCCTGGCAGGTCATGCGGACCGAGCTGCGCACGACCGCCGGGCCCCGGCCCAAGCAGTTCGCCCGGGTTGAGCTGTCGCATCCCGATCGCGGTCGGGTCTCCGATATCGCCTCGGGCGAGGGTCCGGTCGCGGCGGCTTTCGCAGCTGTCCAGCGGATCACCGGGCGTACGGCCGATGTCGTCGCGCTGGAAACCAAGATGCTGCGCTCGCAGACCGGTCGCGAATTTGTTGCCGAGATCGAGGTGGACCTGGAAGGCCAGCGCGTCCGTGGCCGGGCGCGCGGACCGGATGTGGTCACGGCTGCCATCGACTCCCTGCTCTTTGCCTTCGAGCGCCAGCCGGCGCCGCAAACCCAACACCAAGCAGCGCAAACTGCTGTCATGTAAGGATTTATCATGTCTATCCAGGAAACTGACTTCATCTGGCGCAATGGCGAGTTGATCGACTGGCACGATGCGCAAACCCATATCCTGAGCCACGCCCTGCACTATGGGACCTCGGTCTTTGAAGGCATCCGCGCCTACAAGACGCCGCAGGGCCCGCAGATCTTCCGGCTGCAGGACCATGTCCGGCGCCTGTTCGACTCCGCCAAGGTCTATCGCATGCCCCTGCCCCACACCCAAGAGGAGCTGGAAGAGGCGTGTCGCCATGTCGTTCGCTCGAACCGGCTCAGCGATGCCTATCTGCGCCCGGTCGCCTTCTTCGGCTATGGCGGGATCGGGGTCATGCCCGGCAAGGCCGCCAAGGTTGAAGTCGCCATCGCGGCCTTCCCCTGGGGCGCCTATCTGGGCGAGGAAGCCCTGTCCAAGGGCGTGGATTGCTGCATCTCCAGCTGGAGCCGGGCAGCCCCCAACACCATCCCGACCGGCGCCAAGGCGGGCGGCAACTACCTGTCCTCCGTCCTGATCAGCCAGGAAGCGCATGATCGCGGCTTTGATGAAGGCATCGGGCTGGACGTCAACGGTCTCGTCTCCGAAGGCGCGGGAGAGAATATCTTTGTCGTCTCCGACGGTGTCATCCGCACGCCCCCGACCTCGTCGTCCATCCTCTCCGGCCTGACCCGCGATGCGGTCATCAAGCTGGCCGAGGCCGACGGGTTCGACGTGCGCGAACAGACGCTGTCACGCGAAAGCCTCTATGTCGCCGACGAGATCTTCTTCACCGGCACGGCGGCCGAGATCACCCCGGTTCGCTCGGTCGACGGGCATGTTGTTCGCTGCGGCGGCCGCGGGCCGGTTGCCGAACTGATGCAGAAGCGTTTCTTCGGCCTGTTCAGTGGCGAGACGGAAGACCGCTGGAACTGGCTGACCCCGGTCCATGATGACGCGATGGAGGTTCAGCATGTCGCCTAGAAGCCTCTTCGATAAGATCTGGGACGCGCATATCGTGCGGGCCGAGACACCGGACAC
>JAYZXG010000113.1:0-4512 GCA_036141435.1 Pseudomonadota bacterium
TCTAGCCCCCATGCCTTTCCAAACGTCATCCCTGCGAAGGCAGGGACCCAGTTCATAAGGCCGGGTTCCGCTCCAGAAAGCGCTTTCGCGCGAAACATCACGCTCGACGAACTGGGCCCTGATCGTCATCAGGGTGACGGAGCAGCTTTAGCCATTCCAATCCAGGACAAAAACATGGGTTGCGCCGCGACAAGCTTGCTCCGGATTCCAGCGCCAGCCCTGCAAAGCCCGATGAACTGTCCGATGGAGCAATTCGTCCCCACCAGACACCTCAATGTTCTCAGCCTCACCCGCGAGGTTGATGTCCCAGCGGGCAGCAATCTCGGTTGGCAATTCCGGGCATCGAGCGTAGCTGCAAACCAGCTCTGGCAGCGATTGCTCGACAGGCTGAGGAAGTTGAACGCGGCAACTTTGGAGGCCTGCATCCAACGCGAGTGAGTAGGATAAAGCTACGATCAGGCCAATCAATACTCGCTCCCCAAAATTTCTTGTTTCAACGCCGGAAAGTCTAATCGGAATTCAAGGCTGCATTGTGTCGAGGCAGATGTGTCGAAGCGCAGGCGTTCCGCCGTTCGGATTGTCGCTCGCAAGTGAATGGGGTGTTGTAGTTGGGAAGGTTCCGGAACAGAAATTTCTTTAACGCCGCCATCCACTATTGAGAGCACGACATTCACCACCACAATCTCGTCCGGCCATCGGCGTACTGCGTCACTAGATGAAGGAGTGGGAATGTGCGGATCGATCCACAAGAGTGGCTCCGGACATTCCGGCAGATCACCAGCTTGAGCCAGAAGTGCCAGCGCCAGCAGCATCAGTGCGCCTCACCCCAGGTCGCGCCGGCCTTGGCGTCGACCTCCAGCGGGACGGAGAGTTCCAGCGCCGGGCGGCAGGCTTCTGACATGACGGTCTTGGTCAGGGCGATGAGGTCATCGGCCTGGTTTTCAGGGACTTCAAAGACCAGTTCGTCATGCACCTGCAACAGCATGCGGGCATCCAGATTGGCCTGGTTGATGGCGTCCGGCATTCTGATCATGGCGCGGCGGATCACATCGGCGGCCGAGCCCTGGATCGGGGCGTTGATGGCCTGGCGTTCGGCAAACATGCGCATGTTCGGATTCTTGTCCCGGATGGACGGGAAATGGGCGCGGCGGCCGAAGATCGTCTCGACATAGCCGGTCTCCTTGGCCTCGGTTTTCATGCGTTCCATATAGTCGGCAATGCCCGGGAATTTCTCGAAATAGGCATCGATGAAGGCCTTGGCCTCCTCGCGCGAGACATCGATCTGGTTGGCCAGGCCGAAGGCTGAAATGCCATAGATGACACCGAAATTGATCGCCTTGGCCTTGCGGCGGACCATCGGGTCCATGCCCTCGATGGGCGTGTCAAAGACTTCCGATGCCGTCATGGCGTGGATGTCGACACCATTCCGGAAGGCGTCCTTGAGAGCATCCACACCGGCGATATGTGCGAGCAGGCGCAGCTCAACCTGGGAATAGTCAGCCGCGACCAGGACATTGCCCGGCTCGGCGATGAAGACTTCACGGATCTTGCGACCTTCCTCGGTGCGGATCGGGATGTTCTGCAGGTTCGGATCGGTTGAGGACAGGCGTCCCGTCGTGGTCGAGGCCAGCGAGAAGGAGCCGTGTACCCGCTTGGTCAGCGGATTGATGTGCGAGATCAGCGCGTCGGCATAGGTGGATTTGAGCTTCTGGAACTGGCGATATTCCAGCAGAGCGACCGGCAGGGCATGTCCTTCGGCGGCCAGGCTGTCGAGCACGGCGGCATCGGTGGACCAGGCGCCCGTCTTGGTTTTCTTGCCCCCCGGCAGGCCCATTTCGCCAAACAGGATCTCCCCGATCTGTTTGGGAGAACCCAGATTGAACTCGCGGCCCGCCGCTTCGTGGGCGGTGGCCTCGGCGGCCATCATCTTCTGGGCGAAGTCGGAAGAGAGGCGGTGCAGCTGGTCCGGGTCGACCTTGATGCCGGCGCGTTCCATGTCGGACAGCACCTGCGGCATGGGCCGTTCCAGCGTTTCGTAGACGGTGGCCTTTTTCTTGGCGACCATGGCCGGTTTCAGGATCTCCCACAGGCGCAGGGTCACATCGGCGTCTTCCGCCGCGTATTCCGTGGCCTTGTCGAGGGCGACCTTGTCGAAGGAGATCTGGGATTTGCCGGTGCCGCAGACATCCTTGAAGGACAGGCAGGTATGGCCCAGATGGCGCTCGGCCATGGCGTCCATGCCATGTTTTTCCAGGCCCGCTGCCATGACATAGGAGATCAGCATCGTGTCGTCATAGGGCGCGACGGTGATGTCATAACGGCCAAAGACGGCGAGATCGTATTTGAAGTTCTGGCCGACTTTCAGGATGGCCGGGTTTTCCAGCATCGGGCGCAGCACATCGAGGGCGGCCTGCATGTCGATCTGTTCCGGCGCCGCACCGGTATCGAACATGTCGCCCGAGCCCTGCGGGTCGACATGGGCGAGCGGGATGTAACAGGCCTCGCCCGGCACAGTGGCCAGGCTGACACCGACCAGGCCGGAAGCGGTGGCCGAGAGGGCGTCCGTTTCGCAATCCACTGCGACAATGCCGACCTCTTCACAGCGCGCGATCCAGCGTTCCAGATCGGCCATCGTGGTCACGCACTCATACTTGGAGCGATCAATAGGTGCGGTGGCGTCACCGGTCTCGTCGGCGACTGGTCCACCCAGTGCTTCCTCGACCTTGCGCGTGAATGTGCGGAATTCCATGCCCTTGAGGAAGCCGACCAGGGTTTCCGGATCCGGGTCAGACATGCCGAACTCTTCCAGCGGCGTATCGATGGGCGTGTCGACCTTCAGCGTGACCAGGTCACGGGAAATGCGCGCATCATCGGCATGATTGAGCAGTTTCTCGCGGCGGCCCTTCTGCTTGATCTCCTCGGCCCGGGCGAGCAGCGTATCGAGATCGCCATATTCATTGATCAACAGGGCCGCGGTCTTCACACCGATCCCGGGGACACCCGGAACATTGTCGACACTGTCGCCGGCCAGCGACTGGATATCGATCACCTTGTCCGGACCGACGCCGAACTTCTCGTGCACTTCCGGGGCCTGGATGCGCTTGTTTTTCATGGCGTCGAACATGGTGATCTTGTCCGAGACCAGCTGCATCAGATCCTTGTCCGAGGAGACGATGGTGACGTCCGCGCCCTTGGCCTCGGCCTGGCGGGCATAGGTCGCGATCAGGTCATCCGCCTCAAAGCCTTCCTTCTCGATCGAGGGCGTGCCAAAGGCGCGCGTCGCATCGCGGATGATGGAGAATTGCGGCACCAGGTCCTCTGGCGCCGGCGGGCGGTGGGCCTTGTATTGCGGGTACATGTCATTGCGGAAGGACTTGCCGGAATGGTCAAAGATCACCGCCAGGTGCGAGGGCTGGTCCTCACCCTTGAGGTCCTCGAGCAGCTTCCACAACATGTTGCAGAAGCCCTGCACAGCCCCCACCGGCGTACCGTCTGACCGGGTCAGCGGCGGCAGAGCGTGATAGGCGCGGAAGATATAGCCTGACCCGTCGATCAGATAGACATGACTGTTCTCGTCGACCGGTTTCGTGATGGCCATTCCGCTTCCCCTCGTCTGAGTCGCCAAACACTAGCGCGGCTCGCCTGCCGGGAGAATGCCGAGCTGCTGAGATTGCTGACAGAGGGGTGGCGGGAGGGGGCTTTGCCGCCATCAAATACAAACCAATTGTCATCCCGGACGAAAGCCCGGCCCTGAGCCGGGCGGAGATCCGGGACCCACATCAAGATGGGTCCCCGCTCTGCGCCCCGCTTTCGCGGGGCATTCGGCTGGGATGACAAAGCCAGGGGATTTGCCAAGCCGTTTTCACCACAGACATCACGTGCGCCAGTTGCTAGCGTGCGCAGGAGTTGCGTTGGGGGAAGCATGAAACTCTTGTTCCGCGGATTTCTGGTCCTGGTGCTGGTCTGGCTGGTGGGCGCGTATTTTGTGCCGAAACGCATGCAGGACGGGCCGTTGGGGTATGCGATGGCGCTGCATCCGGCAAACATTCTGAGCCACTCGGCGATTGATTGCGCGTACCGCCAAGGCGAACTGGATGGGATCATGTATTTGTTCAAGGGCGGTAGTGCCCGGCTCGAGAGAGCAAATGATTGCATGCGTATTGCCAGGTTCATGCCGTCGCCGATGTACAGAACGCAGCGGCGGCTTGATTGGGAATGGCTGAATTATCTTACGTTCTCCGGGAAAGGGGCGCAGGCTGCGGAGGGGTGGGTCAATATCGCGCGGTCTGACGCGTTTACATTCTCGCAGGGCATGGAGGGAGATGGCGCCGCGGCATGGCGGCGTGCGGTGTGGGCCGCAGGGAGCAGCGAGGACAATATTCGCGTGATTGAGCTCGCTCGTGAGGCGCTCTCCATTCTCGCTTCAGATGCATATGCCGAGCGCTTTGTAGCTGCAGTAGAAGGCCTGGATTAGTTCCCGCTGATTGGCGGGGACGATGAGGGTGCCTTCCG
>JAYZXG010000114.1:0-12080 GCA_036141435.1 Pseudomonadota bacterium
TTTTGACGACCTGGGCCCGGCGCTCGCCGGTCAGCTCCATACGCGGCATGCGCACCCGCTCGGACCCACGCCCCATGACGGCTTCGGCAAGTTTGATGGACTGGACCAGGTCATGCTCGGCATCGAGATGCAGCAACGGCATGAACCACCGATAGATCTCGCGCGCCCGAGCCAGGTCTCCGGCCTCGAAGGCATCCCACAGGGCGATGGATTCCTGGGGGAAGGCATTGGTTAGCCCCGAGACCCACCCTTCAGCGCCCAGAAGCAGTTCTTCCAGCGCCACATCGTCCAGTCCGGCGAAGACGGTATAGCGTTCGCCACACGCATTGATGATGTCAGTGATGCGCCTCGGATCGGGCGCCGACTCCTTGATGGCCGCCAGGTTGTGAACATCGGACAGGCGTTGCAGCGTCTCGAGCGAAATGGAAACGCGATACGCGGGCGGGTTGTTGTACAGCATGATGGGCAAACGCGTCGCAGCGGCCACACGCCTGACATGCTCTTCCAGTTCGGCTTCGGACGGCACATAGACCATGGCCGGCAACAGCATCAGACCATCGGCACCAATTTGCTCGGCCGCTTCCGCGTAACCCGCCGCCAGCTCGGTCGTCAGCTCGGACACGCCCGTAATAACCGGGACGCGCCCCGCCACGACCTCGACAATGGCTGCCAGAACCTCGCGCTTTTCCTCGGCCCGCAGGGAATTGTTCTCCCCGACCGTGCCCATGGCGATGATGCCGTGCACACCATCCACTACAAGATTGTCCACGACCCGCCGGGTCGCGTCCAAGTCTATGGAACGGTCTTCCGCGAACTGTGTTGTTGCCGCGGGAAATACGCCTCGCCAGCCGATCTTCTGCATCTGTGCGCCCTTCTTCAAACCCTGTCGGAATGGAACATGATTTTTCCTACTACAGAAATTGGATCCAATATACAATTTTTTCAGCTAACCGCTTTGTGTGATGACAGCGACGGGCGAGACGGATAGCGTTCGCGCCAAGAGGGGAGATCAATATGTCCAAGAGTTTCACCAGCCTGGCCGCGATCATCGCTATGGCCATCAGCTCTGCCAGCCATGCACAGGAAAGCATTTCCGAAGCGGTGGAGGGCCTGAACTCCCACCAGGGTTTCCTGACCAGCCATGTCGACAGTGCGGATGGGCGCGTCCTCGTCGAACTTGCTCCGCAGGAGGACGGCTCGCTTGGCCGGATGATTTACACGGCGCGCCTGACTTCGGGCCTTGGTTCCAACCCGGTCGGTCTCGATCGCGGCCTGGGATCGAGTTCTGAAATCCTGCGTTTCAGCCGCGTCAATGACCAGGTCTTCGCCGAGTTCGAGAATACCGGCTATGTGGCTCTGGGCGCTGGCCCGGAAGAGGCTGATGCCACGCGCCAGTCCTTTGCCCGTTCGGTCGTCTGGCAAACAGAGATCATTGCCGAAACCGACGGCCGGGTCTTGATCGATATTTCCGGCTTTCTCGAACGCGATCAGGTCGGCACAACCGCGACGCTGTCGCGCGCCGGCCAGGGATCCTTCTCCGTCGACGCCAGCCGCAGCGCGCCTCTGACCGACAGTGTTCTCGTCTTCCCCGAAAATGTCGAAATAGATGCGCTTTTGACATTGCAGTCCTCTTCCCCCGGCTCCGAAGTGCGCGCTGTCACGCCATCGCCGAATTCGGTGACGCTCACCGTGCATCATTCCTTCGTGGCGCTTCCGGACGACGGCTATACGCCGCGCATGGCGGATGACCGGGCCGGCAGCATCATTACGAGCGTCTATGACATGGCTGCCCCGCTCGACGAGCCGGTACGACGCTCCTTTGCGCTCCGGCATCGCCTGGAGCGTGTTGATCCGGCGCAACCCTCTGGGCCGGTCATCGAGCCGATTGTCTACTATGTCGACCGCGGCGCGCCGGAAATCATCCGCGACGCCTTGATCGAAGGCGGAAACTGGTGGGGCCAGGCATTCGAGGCCGCCGGCTTCCAGAACGCCTATCGCGTGGAACTCCTGCCTGAAGGCGCACACCCGGCCGACGTCCGCTACAACATGATCCAGTGGGTACACCGCCAGACACGCGGCTGGTCCTATGGCGGTTCGGTCATCGACCCGCGCACGGGCGAGATCATCAAGGGGCATGTCATTCTGGGCAGCCAGCGAGTTCGCCAGGACCGGATGATCTTCGAGGGACTGCTTGGCGTCGAGGGAACCGGCACCGGCGCGGCAGACGACCCCATGGAACTGGCGCTGGCGCGTATCCGACAGCTCTCTGCACACGAGATCGGTCATACGATCGGTCTGGCTCACAATTTCGCGGCCAGCATCACGGATCGTGCTTCAGTGATGGATTACCCTGCTCCCTGGGTGCGCATGACTGCAGGTGAGATTGACGTCTCCAACGCCTATGACACCGATATCGGAGAGTGGGATATCACCGCCGTGTCCTGGCTTTACGGACAGGCGGAGACGGCCGAGCAAGAAGCCGCGCTTATCGAAGGCGTGCTCGAGGGCGCGCGCGAGCAGGGCCAGCTCTACATCACCGACCTGCACGCACGGGGGACCAACTCCGCGCACCCGCAGGCCAATCTCTGGGATAATGGTGCCGACCCGGTCGCCGAATTGAACGAGGTCGTGGCTGTCCGCAACACGGCACTGACCAATTTCGGCCAGCATGTCATGGCCGCAGATCAACCCCTCAGTTCCCTGCGCGGTGTCTTCCCTCCGATCTACCTGTATCACCGTTACCAGGCTGAAGCCGCGGCAAAGACGCTCGGCGGGGTCTACTTCTCCTACGAGACCAATGCCGCCAACGCATCCGGCCT
This sequence comes from Pseudomonadota bacterium, assembly GCA_036141435.1. Classification (GTDB taxonomy): domain Bacteria; phylum Pseudomonadota; class Alphaproteobacteria; order Caulobacterales; family Maricaulaceae; genus Maricaulis. The sequence goes on from JAYZXG010000114.1 coordinate 2,820, forward strand.
CGAAGCCGCACCCGCGAGCGACCAGCGCGCTGCGCTGTCAGCGCTGTTAACGACGCTCGATCCCGGCTTTCTCGATATCAGTGATCAGACCCTGGCATTGTTATCGCCTGCGCCGTTTGCGGATTATGACGCCGCTGCGACGCGGGAATTGTTCAATTCATCGCTCTACCCGGCGTTCAGCCGGCGCGACGCCGCGGCAGCGGCAAGCCGCATCACCCTCGCTGCGACCCTGTCCTCGGGTCGGGTCTCACGGATAGCAGACCAGTTCTCGCGTGATGAAAACCAGCTGGGCCCGGACGAGTTGTTCTCGACGGTCGAGGCCGCCATTTTCAGCGCCCCCCGAGGCGAAGCCAGCCGCCTGACGCCGATCCGGAATGCGGTACAAACCGAATATGTCGACCAGCTTCTGGGGCTGGCGAGCTCTGACAATCCGGTCGTGGCAGCTCTGGCAACCGCACGTCTGTCAGGCCTCGAGCGCTTTTTGTCGCGCGGATCAAACGCGCATCGCAACTGGCTGGGTCAACGCATCGAGACCGGACTGTCCCGGCTCGGCGAGGGCAGCGATCTCGCTGATAGCGACACGGCAATCCCGCCTGGCAGCCCGATCGGAGCGGATAGCTGCTGGCATTGCGACAGTGCGGCGCTGGTTTACGGACCACGCTGAGCGCCAGCCTTCTCTCTCGGCCCGCTGGGTCGAGAGAGAATGAAGGCCGCGGATACGCTCAGTACGAGCGCCTGGGTCAGCAGGATTTGCCAGCCCAGCCCCATCAGCCAGCTCAGGGCAAGCGCTGCGACCATGACCAGCAGAGCCGTGATCTTGGACCCGCGGTCGATCGCCCCGTGATCCCTCCAGTTGCGGATCAATGGCCCGAAATGCCTGTGGTTCAGCAGCCAGTCGTGCAGCCGCCGCGAGCTGCGCGCAAAACCATAAGCGGCCAGCAACAGGAAAGGCGTGGTCGGCAGCAGGGGCAGCACGGCGCCTGCGATGGCCAAACCCGTCATCAGCAAGCCGAAGACCAGCCAGAGCCCGCGCCGGATCATTCGCCGGTCTCCCGGGGCAGATTCGCCGTGAAGAAACGGATCGCATTTTCTCCCATGATGGCGGCGACTTCATCACGGGTCAGGCCAAGGCGGAGGAGCTCGTGCGTCAGAACGGACAACTCCGCGCCATCAAACGACGTCGTGATCGTCCCGTCATAGTCCGACCCCAGCGCCACATGATCGATACCGACAAGGTTCACGGCCGCCAGCAGGGCCCGGGCAATACCGGCCGGGCTGTCATCGCACGTCACGTCGGCCCAGAATCCGATACCGATCAGCCCGCCTTGCGCCGCAATGGCCTGCATCAGCTCATCGGGCAGGTTTCGCCGGGTCTGGCAATGCCCATAGATGCCGGTGTGGGATACGATGACAGGCTTGTCGGAGAGCGCGAGTACATCGCGGACTACCTGGTGCGAGGAATGCGCCACATCAATGACCATGCCCATCTCGACAGCCTGACGCACGACCTGTTCCCCAAACGGGGTCAGGCCATGACCGCCCAGGCCGTGGAGTGACCCGCCCAGCTCGTTGTCGAAAAAGTGGTGAAGTCCGAGGACCCGATAACCTTCGTCATAAAGCGCCTCCAGGTGCTCAAGCTCACCCTCCAGCGAATGCGCACCCTCGGTCGCAAGCAGGGCCACCATCGGTCCGTCCGGGTCGGCGAGCGCCTGCTCCAGATCACTGGCACTGCGGCCGATCACCAGGCGATCCCCGCTTCTTTCCAGCCTCTGCAGGCGGCGGGCGTGATAGCGCGCACGCGCAAACAGAGAGCCCCAGGTGTCCACCGGCCAGCGCTGCACCATCGCCAGAGCGGTAATATTATCGCTGTCCGCTGTATTGCTCTGATAGTTCTGGCCACTGGGTGTCTTGGTCACACTGGCAAAGACCTGAAGCCGAACATTGCTGTGATCAAGGCGCGGCAGATCCGTGTGACCGCGATTGTTCCAGCGGCGAGGGTCGCGCATCCACAACAACATATCCGAATGGAGGTCCGCGACGCGAAGCTCGGCATGAAGCTGCGCCGCACGGTCAGAGATCTGGTAGGGCGCGTGCGGGCGCACGACATTCATGTCATTGTCGACATAGGCCGGCAAAATCCGGAACACACCGATCAGTACCGCCGCCAGAACCACGACGAGGATCGTCAGAAACGTCCGCATATCATCCTCCGCTCGTCACAGAGTGCCGGGGTTTGGCGGACAAAAAAAGAGGCCACCTGGATCAGGCAGCCTCCTTGCTGTTTGTCGGGTTGAACTCTACTCGCTGTAGAGCTCGGAAATGGACAGGGACGCTTCCGCGTTTCCACCCGCCGAATAGGATCCGATCCAGATGTCATACGTGCCCGACATCGGATTGTGGAAACTGATGGCCGGGTTGAGACCGGCATTGCCGCCGTCATCATTGCAGTGCCAGTTGCCATTGGGATCATTGATCAGGAGTGTCGTGTCTGAACTCGACGCAGCCGAAATGATCAGAGGCAGGCTGCCCGCGCTGAAACTCAGCTCGAAATCCGGAGCCGCGGCTACAAATCCGCGACAGCCTGACTGGACATCGGACGCCGCAAAAGGTCCACCGGAAATTACGTCGATGCGATAAGGGTCCGGCTGGAAACCACCACTCAAGCTCGCCGACCCGAACAGTGCCGGCAACGTGTAATCCGGACCCGTCGCCTGCGGCGCGTCCATATGCGTTGCGACCATTCCGATCTCGGAGATCGAGAGTGTCGAGTTCGCATATTCGTCACGGGAATAGGACCCGACCCAGATGTCGTAACGTCCGGACAGCGGATTGTCGAAGCGAAGGAGCGGGTTGAGACCCTCACCGCCATCATCATTGCAGAACCAGTTACCGTTCGGATCGTTCACGACGAGCGTGGTATCGCTGCCGGAATCAACGCCAATCGTCAGATCAAAGGTCGAGCCTGCGCTGTAAGACACGGAGTAATCCGGCGCATTCGCGATCCAGCCCCGGCAGCTACTGCCAACATCTGACGCAGAGATCGTGCCGCCGGAAATGATCGACGCGGTGTGCGGGTCCGGTGTGAAACCGGCCTGCAGTGACACGCTTCCCGCAGTGGCAGGTTGCGAATAATCCTGAGCATGGGCAGCACTGCCCAGAGCAATAACACTCGCCGAGATCGCAAGAGCAAATTTCATCGGGGTCCCCTTTTCTCCCTTCGCGAGACGCACGGCGCCCCGCTTCCCTAGATGGGTGACATTAGGGGAAGGATGGCCTGAACCCTAGCTGAATATTCGACCTAGTCTTGAGATTCCTGGTCTGCACCCCAGCCCAGAGCGGCCGTCATCAGGTGGAAGATCGTGTTCTGCTCCATCGAACCACTGAAATAGTGGGACCGTGCTCCCGTGGCATACAGGGCCACGTCGGCTCCGGAATGCGTCTCAGACGGCATCCGCACGGCGGCTTCCTGGCGGTAATTGCTATCGGTCACCTCGTCCTCGGTCAGGGCCGGACCGTCGGGGTCGCGCGTATTCGGGCCATTGGCATAGCCGATGGTCGTGTACGGACGTCCACCGGCGTCGAATGAGAGACTGGCCGAACCGTCGTCATTCGCCTCGCGCACCAGGCCCAGGATCGGGTTTCCGCGCGCGGGATAGCCTGAGATGGTCATCGTGTGACCATGGTCCGCCGTCACCACGATCAGCGTGTCGTCGAGGTCAACAAGATCGACCGCAGCAGCGATGGCGTCAGCAAACGCCTGCATGTCCGTGAAGGCCCGATACGCGTTGGTCCCGTGGTGCGCATGGTCCACGCGACCGGCCTCGACGACCAGGACATAGCCATTCTCGTCACGTGCCAGGCGACGAACGGCGAAAGCGGTCAATTCGGCCAGAGATGGCTCCTCGGTCGCATCGCGATCCGCCTCGTAGGACAGGTGACTTCCGGTAAACAGACCCAGGACAGGCGCGTCCGACGATACGTCCAGCTCATGAAATTCTGCTGCTGTGGAGAGGGATACACCACCGCGCTCAGCCCATTCCTGCATCAGGTTACGGCCATCGCCGCGGCGACCACCCTCATCCTCCGGCAAGAATGCCTGGCGTCCGCCGCCCAGCACCACATCGATGCCATCGCCATGGTCGAAGGACAACAATTGCGCGGCGATATCCTCGCAGCCAGCTCGCACCGCTTCCGGCGGCAATGCGGCATCGACTTCCCAGGACCGGGACACGGAATGGGCATAGGTCGACGCCGGGGTCGCATGGGTGATGCGGGCCGAAGAGATGACACCGGTGGAGAGCCCGCGGTCTTCGGCCAGCTCGACCAATGTCGCCGGCGGTGTCGCGCGGCCATCGCATACATCGAGATATTGGTCGGCCAGGACGCTGATCGCACCGTTGCGGGTCTTGTAGCCTGTCACCATGGCCGACGCGGTATTCGCAGAGTCCGGAACCTGTGCGTCGGTGCTGTACGTGCGAACCAGCGCCGCATCCGGGAATTGCTCGAAGCTCAGCAGGTTCTCGACATCATCGGTGCCGGCACCATTTTGTTGACCATCGAAAATTCGAGCGGCGGTAATCGTCGGGACGCTCATCCCGTCGGCAACGAACAGAATGACGTTACGGGCCTGTTGCGGTCGGATCTGGCGTTCGATACGCGCGCGCGCTTCGGCCTGCGCCCTTACCCAGGTTTCATCATCAATCGCTGAATCGGATTCGACAGGCTGTGCCGAACACGCTGAGGACAGGACTGCCAGAGCGACCGTCGCCGCATGAAATGAGAAACGCACCGAATTACCTCCACAATTCTCTACCCGCCCGCCTAGCCGAGCTGGCGTCAGAAATCCAGTGAAGTCTTGGCGACCCTGCGCTCAGTCCTGCAGGAGAATTGTCGCTTCCACCAGGTTTCCTCGCCCCAGATAGGTCAGGCTGGAGAAAGACAAATCCCGCGCCATCGCGATACCGCGCCCCCGATACCCTTCGGTCGGCACGTCCCGGTCGAGATAATTGTCGAACTCGAACCCGACCCCATCGTCCTGGACCGTAATCGAGATCATCCGCTCGCCGCGCTGGAAATTGACCAGCACCACGCGCCCGGAATATTCCGGACTGGCGAGACGACGCTCGACCTCGGCGCGCCAGCCACCCTCGATGATGAGCTTTTGTTTTTCATCGGCGGTGATCTCAAGATTCCCATGCTCGACGGCGTTGATCAGCAATTCCTGGAGACCGATGGCGACAAGATCGGAATTGGGACAGGCCAACGCCAGCATCGTTGCCAGGTTACGCGCCTCTTCCAGGGTGGAGAGCACAAACTGGCCGTGGTTGATGGTGCCGACAGCAGATTGTCGACTGGCGACGTCCCGCCGCAAGGTGGCGACCTGCGATCGATATTCCCGCGCAGCGAGATAGACAGACTTCAGGACCTGGGCATCAACATCTGCGGGCAGGACGAAATCCGCCCGCTCCGGAGACGCATCACCCGAAATCAGGATGGTTTGAACAATCGCATCCGTCTGCGCCTTTGCAGCCGAAAGAATGTCACCATGCGCGTCATCCACCATGACAATGCCGACGGTTTCGAAATCCGGAGCATCATCACTGATGATGGCGGTATCGAGATCTTCGCCAAGGACTTCAGGGATGAGACGCGCGAGTCGCGTATCCTCGAAGCGCGCCCAGACCTTGCCGCCGGTAGAGGTTGCAAGCTCTGCCAGCATCACTTCACCTCCAACCGCAAAATGGTCAGATCATCAGGCATCGACTCCGGGAACCGGCCGAGGATGCTGCGTACCAGTGCATCGGCAAAACCCGCCTCGGCGCGCTTTTCCAGGCCAATCCGGATATGCTTGATGAGATCTTCAACCCCGAGCGACTGGGTCGGGTCGTCGAAATCCTCGTAGAGCGCGTCACTGTAAAGACAAAGCTGATCACCCGGCTGAAGCTGGATACGGCGCGTCTCGTATTCGGAACTGGGGAGGCACCCCATGATCACACCGCTGCCATCAAGCTCGATAGCCTCATCTCCGCGGATCAGCACCGGCGTCGGGGCACCGGCACCAGCATAGGTCAGCGAACGGTCCCGACGATCAAAAATCCCGTAGAACCCGGTGGAGAAATGTTCGACCGGCAACATGCTGTAGAGATCGTTGGACACCTGCGCCAACCATGCGGCCGGATCGGTTCGCAACGTCTTGTACGAATTGACCAGCATGTGGAGACGGAACGCATTGATCGCTGCGGTCACTCCGTGTCCGGAGAGGTCGAACATCAAGAGCCCGAAACGGTTTTCATCAACGGCGAACGCCTCCCAAAGGTCGCCGCCCAGCTTGTGGGACGCCAGATAAAAGGCCTCGACTTCGGCACCGCGAGGCGCTGTCAGCTCCGCCAGCTGCTCCGGTGTCTTGAGGAGTGACATCTGCATGGACTCAGCCGCATGCAGCTCCTCCTCCATGCGATGCTGGTAGCGCTGCAGACGGTCGATCATGCGACGACGCTCGATATGCAGCTTCAATCTCGAAACCAGTTCGGCCGCATTGATCGGCTTGGAGACCAGGTCGCTCGCACCTTCGTCGAAGGCCCGCACCCGCTGATTGCCCTCCTGAACACCGGACTGGATGAGGATCGGAACGTCACTGTTCAGCGTATTGCGAATTTCATGGCAGACGCCGAACCCGTCCATCCGCGGCATGACGATATCGAGGACAACGACATCAGGTTCGTTTTCCTGGAAACGCTCCAGGGCATCGACACCATCGACAGCGTAATCCAGGTTGGTGAACCCGGCGGCCTTGAGGACACTGCCGATCAGCATGCGCGATGACCGCAGGTCATCGACAATCAGAACACGGGCATCATTAGCCTGGATGGGCGCAGACTCGTCGTCTGCCACCGGCTTCGGATTGGCGCTCATGAGTGCCCCTTAAGAGATCGGGATGATCTGATCGACCTTGGACAGCTCGATGACCTTGGCAACATGCCCGGTTACGCCCGTCAGGTTCAGCTTTTTCAATTCCTTGGCGGCCTTGTCATTGGCCAGCAACAACATGCCGATGCCCGCTGAATCGATCATTTTTGTCTGGGCAAGGTCGAGCGTGATCTGACTTTCCGCGCCCTTGGCAATGAGATCGACGATCGACTTGAAACGCCCATGGTCGTCGAATGTCAGTACGCCGGAAATCCGCACGCAGAGTGCATCCCCGGAATGATCCGCTGTGTATTCCATAGCTTCCCCCTAGAAGAGTTCGATGTCGAGGTCATCACCGCCTGATGGCGATGTATCGGATGTCTGTTCCACCAGTCCGAAACGCTGGCCAAATTCCTGACGCACATCGGAGAGTGTGATGGAATCAAGAATATTCTGTTTCAAAGTATCACACCCGGCATCATCAGCCAGAAGGTCCGGATGGTGTTCGAGAAAGTTCGAAACTTCCTCAAAAGCCCTGACGACTGCATCAGTGCGCTGCTTCATGCGGTCCTGGAACTGCATTGCCATCACGACCTCGCGGATCTCGTCCGCAATCCTGCGCGAAGCATCGGTTGACTGACCCAAAACGTCCTGGATCTCGTCATTTCGTTCGACCAGCGCGTTCAACAGGATTTCGAGATGCTCCTTGGCGCCGATCTGCTGGGTGAGATCCATCGCACCGATCTCGCTCAATTCTTCATATTCCGTCCGAATTGACGAGATGACATCCTTGATGCTGCGCGTGACGATAGCGGTGCTGCCCCGCATCTTTTCGGAAAGCGCATCGATGCGCCTTGAAAGCGAATGCATTTCGGTAGAGACGACCTGGAAACCGGCGCCCGCATCGCCGGCACGCCCGGCCTCGATCTGGGCATTCAGCGACAGAAGACGGGTCTGCCGGTTGATGGCCTCGATCTCGGTGATACAGCTCTGGAGCTCGTCGATCTCCTCGAGGATCTCGTCGAGCGAATAGATCAGCGAGACGCCCTGTTTGGACAGGACCAGGATGCGCTCGGTGACTTCTTCGAGGGATTGCTCAAGGATGCGCGGCAGAGCAACCAGATCAACCTGCCCGCCATCATATTCCACTGATGCGATCTGGCTGACGAGTTCGGAAAGGCGGTCAGTCTGGTCCGTCGAGGAATTGGTCAGCGACGTGAACAGGGCGCTCAGGCGATGCGCCTGGCTCTCAACGTCCACCGTGGTCTCGGTCAGAATGAGATTTGCGGACTCGATTGTTCCGAGCAGCAGGCGCGCGACCGGGCTTTTGGGGACCCGCCCTTCACTCGTCTCTGCCTCGATGTTTGCGACCTGTCCCATAAAATGAACTCGTCCCGTTTGGCGCCCCAAAACGCCTGGTTAAATACGTAATACACCGCCACTTTCAGACACGATCCGAAGTATGGCTGATGGAATCTTATCTTCTGGTAACTGCGTCTCGACCGCGCCGGCATCGAATGCCGCCTTGGGCATGCCGTAGACGAGGCTGGTTGCCTCGTCTTGTCCGATTGTCGAACACCCCGCATCGCGCATGGCTTTGAGCCCGTCTGCACCGTCCCGGCCCATGCCGGTCAGGATGACGCCAATCGCCTGGGCGCCGCAGGCATTCGCCACGGAATTGAACAGCACATCGACCGATGGGCGATGACCGCTGACAGGCGGCTCTTCTGTCAGGCGACATACATAATCCGCCCCTGAGCGGCGCACTTCCAGGTGACGGTCCCCCGGGGCGATCCACGCCGTCCCCGGTCGAATGCGCTGCCCTTGAGTGGCTTCAGCGACCTGGACGGCACAATGCTTGTTGATCCGCTCGGCAAACTGCTTGGTGAACTGAGCCGGCATGTGCTGCGCGATAACAATTCCGGGGGCATTGGGCGGCAGCGCACCGAGGAGGCGCCCCAGTGTCTCCACACCTCCCGTCGACGCCCCCAGCGCGACGATGGCCTCGGTGGTATCGAAACTCACCGGCGCCGCTGCCTTCACTTCGACCTTGCGTGCGTGGCTGCGGACCTTCGAAACAGCGGCCGCGTGGACTTTTTCGATCAGCTCGTCAGCCAGCAGGGGCATGTTCTTTTCCAGGTCGAGCGTTGGCTTGCCGATGAAATCGATCGCGCCAAGCTCCAGGGCCTGGAGTGTAATATCCGCGCCTTTCTGGGTGAGGGACGACACCATCACAACCGGTGTAGGGCGCAATGTCATGATCTTGTGCAGGAAGGAAATGCCATCCATTTTCGGCATCTCGACATCCAGCGTGATCACATCCGGATTGAGCTCCTTGATCATTTCGCGGGCAGC
>JAYZXG010000115.1:0-12174 GCA_036141435.1 Pseudomonadota bacterium
GTCTACCAGTTCTGGCCCGGCTAGGGTCTTGTGGCCTGGCGGGACGCCCGCCAGGCCAATCTCTCTATCGATCCCGATCCAGCTCCCGCATTAAGTGACCGTCATGTTGCGGTCAGCATTTTGTGCGCCTCGATGTGATTATTTTGCATCCGGAAGAGGCGTTCCGCGCATCTAGGGGGCAGCAGGGACATTTTTGAGGGAATAATCATGCCGACCAAAACCACACTCATCGCCACCTCCGCGCTGGTGATTGCAGGCGTTGCGGGTCTCGCGAATGCGGCGACCACAACGGCCGCCACCACGCTTCAGGAGGGCAGCAGCTTTGCGGGCGCCGATGCGGTTCGCATCACCGATTTCGCAGGCCGGATTGAAATTCGCACCGGTGGATCTGACGTGACTGTCGCCATTACCAATCCCGGTGGCCATGTGGACACGCCCGCCGTCGCGACGGCAGCGGATGGCACGGTGGTTGTCGATGGCGGCCTCAACATGCGTCGTATGCGCTGTAACAGCCGCAATAACCGCTACCAGGTCTGGGAGCAGGGCGAGAGCCGCGAGTCGCTGGACGAATACCCGATGCTGACGATCACCGCCCCGGCGGACCTGGCACTGGAAATCGAGCGCAGCCTGTTTGTCGGCACGGCAGAAGACATGGGCTCGATGGATATCGGCATGTCCAAATGCGGTCGCTTTGAAGCGGGCAATGTCGCTGGCGACGCGGATATCGGTATTTCCGGTTCCGGTGATGTGCGCCTGCAAAATGTCGGCGGTACCGCGGATATCGGCATTTCAGGTTCCGGCGATGTCTTCATGGGCACGGTCGGCGGCATGATGGATATCGGCATCTCCGGCTCCGGTGATGTCGAGGCCGGCAGTGTTGATGGCGATGTCGAGATCGGTATTTCCGGTTCCGGTGATGTCGAGCTGGGCGATGTCCAGTCCCTGAGCATCCGTATTTCCGGCTCGGGCGACATTGTCGCTGACAGCATGAACGGCGCTTTCAATGCCGGTATTTCCGGCTCCGGCGACATCCGCGTGCGCGGTGGCCAGGCGCAGCCGTTCGAGGCTCGCATCAATGGTTCCGGCGACATCGATTTTGGCGGCACGGCCACCAATGTCACCGTCAATGAAAACGGGTCCGGAGATGTCGAGATCAACGAGATCGAAGGATCGATCAACTGGCGCCGCCACGGTCGTACCGTGCTGCGCACCGGAAATTCCCGCTAGATCTCTTCGGTTGGCCGGTTTCTGACCGGCCGCCATTTCGCGGCCTCGTAGAGCGTGATCGCTGCCGCATTGGAGACATTCAGGCTCTCGATTGTTTCGCTCATCGGGATCCGCGCGAGAACATCACAGGCCTCTGCCACACGTGGGCGGAGGCCTTTGTCTTCCGAGCCCATGACAATCACCAGGCCAGCGCCGTGCCCCTGTCCATCCGGACCGGCCAGCGCCTCGGCGAGGGATTGTTCGCCTTCACCCGCCAGACCGACGACAAAACGACCCTTCTTGCGCATGTCGAGCAGGGTGTCTGCGATATTGGTCACACGGATATGCGGAACCCGTTCAGCGGCGCCCACGGCGCTCTTGCATACAGTGCCGAACAGGGGCGGGGACTTGCGGTCCTGCATGACCAGGGCGCGGATGCCGAACGCGGCTGCAGAGCGCATGATGGCGCCGACATTGTGCGGGTCGGTGACCTGGTCGAGCACGAGCACGGTTCCGTGAGTCGGATCGAGCACGGCATTGACGGGTTCCGGGTCGAGCGCCCGGGCCTCTGCCGCGAATCCCTGGTGCACGGCGCTGTCGGGAAGCTGTCGATCAATCTCGTCCGGCCTGGCCAGCGTGTGCGGCGTGCCGTCCGGCAGATCGCGCGCAGCGTTCAGCGTAACGCGCAGATCGAGAATCTCCCGGCGCGGATTTTCAATGGCAGCCAGTACGGCGTGGCGGCCCCAGATCCAGCCCGATTGGCTTGCGCCTAAAGGCTTGGAGCGTCGTGTGTAATCCGTGCGTTTGCGAGTGTTGCGGTCTGAAGGCTTCGTCACTATAGTCCGCGCTCCTGTTTCAGGGCGGTGTCTTGATTGAGCGGCTCAATAGCATGTCGCAGCGATTACTGAGACCCTTTGTTGCAGGTCCGGTGAAGCCCGGCTAAGTCGGTGTTTCACACACCCTGTGGAGGGGTGGTCGAGTGGTTAAAGGCACCAGACTGTAAATCTGGCCGCGAGAGCGTACGTTGGTTCGAATCCAACCCCCTCCACCATTTCACTCATCAAGTTCAGTCCTGGCATGATCTGCCGGCATGTTTCGAACTACTGGGCTGCCGTGTAGTCGGCCGCCGGTCGTGCGTGCGCGGAAATGACGGCCTTGAGCGCGTCGAGTTCCAGCGGTTTGCCGATGCAATCGCTCATGCCGGCCGCAGCATATTTCTCGCGATCCTCATCCATCGTGCTGGCTGTCAGCGCGATAATCGGGGTGCCGGTTGATGCACCGCCCTCGGCCAGCAGGGCGCCGGTCGTCTCAAACCCGTCAAGGTCGGGCATGTGGATGTCCATGAAAATCAGATCGAAGCGTTCGCGGCGGGCGGCTTGCAGCCCGTTCTGGCCACCGTCCGCGGTCTTCACCTCGTGCCCGATATGCGTGAGCAGGGACTGGGCGACGGTGCGGTTGATGGCCTGGTCGTCGATTACGAGAATCCGGCAAGACGTTGCCTCCAGCTCGCCCGGCGCTTCCTCCTCGTTGTCCCGCAGGGCTGCAACGCCTTCTTGCAGGGGCAGCGTGAACCAGAAGGTCGAGCCTTCGCCCTGAACGCTCTCGACACCGATTTCGCCCCCCATCAGCTCGACCAGTTCGCGGCAGATCGAGAGCCCCAGCCCGGTACCGCCGAATTTGCGGGTGGTGGATGCATCCGCCTGGGAGAAACGCTGGAAAATCTTGTCACGGGCATCGGGCGACATGCCGATGCCGGTATCTGTTACGCCAAAGCGCAACATGTCCGAGCCCGGCGCCGTGCGTTCGACCGTCAGGGCAATGCGACCGCGCTCGGTGAATTTCACCGCATTGCCGACAAGGTTCCACAGAACCTGGCGGGTGCGTGTCGGGTCCAGCGACAGGGTGCATGGCACGTCCGGGGCGATTTCCACGGAGAGCATCACACTGGTATTGGCAACCTTGGCCCTGAACAGGCTGATCACATCGCTGCACAGGCCGTCGATCACCGTATCTATCGGTTCAATATCGATCGCGCCCTGTTCCAGCTTGGAGATATCCAGGATGTCATCGAGCACTGCGACCAGGGTCCGTGCCGAGGAATGCATGATCTGGACATGTTCGGCATCCGGCACGCCGCCGCGCGTGTTCCTGGCGAGGTCCAGCAGGCCCAGAATACCATTCATGGGGGTCCGGATTTCATGGCTCATATTGGCCAGGAAAGCCGCCTTGGCCTGTTCGGCCTGGCGGGCCTCTTCCAGCATGCGCCGTGATGCGCCGGCAAAGGCCATGACACAGATCAAACCCAGCAATGTCGTGGTCGACAACAGGATGAAGCTGGCCACACGTTCTGCACCGGCCGAGTAGGGCGTCGGCGTGACAATGCCGCTGCCGTCCAAGTACAGGAGCAGGCCCAGCAGGCTGACAGCCATGGCGGCAAAAAAGATCGAGGAACGCACCGAGAGAAAGTATCCGGCTGCCATCGGGGCGATGATCAGGAAAGGCGTCACATAGCCCACGATCCCGCCATTGGTCAGCGCCGCGGCAAAAGCCAGGAGCTCTGCCAGGCCGATGAAGAGGTGACCACACACCGAGTAGGCGATCCCGCGCCACGCCAGGACGGCAATGACGAGGAAGCTGGACGCGGCAACGAGACCGGCAATCTTGGCCGGTGACCATCCCGGCATCGCCAGCGACACCAGTCCCAGATAGACGATCAGGACGACCCCGAACGCGCCGCAGGTGCGGGCGAGGAGGCGGCCTTTGACAGCCGGTGAGATGGTGTGGTCGTTGACCATTCAGGTCCTGTTCCTGGGCGGTTGCCGGGACACTAAGCCTGTTTGCTAGCAAATCCAGCTTACAATTTACCTAAAGCACACCGGGCGAAGTTGCGGCGTCGGCCGGGGTTTCATGCCCGTATGGGCGCGATGCCTTGCCATGAATTAGCGAACGGTGTTCACTAAACGCTGAAAAGCCCATCCAAGGGGCGGGGAGGAAGCATGTCTGAAGGTTTTGAACCGTCGCAAACGGTGGACGTCCTGATTGTCGGCGCCGGTGTATCGGGGATTGGCGCAGCCCATCATCTGACGACACGGTGTCCCGATCAATCCTACGCAATCCTGGAGGCGCGCGAGGCCATCGGCGGCACCTGGGACTTGTTCAAATATCCCGGCATCCGCTCCGACAGCGACATGCACACATTCGGCTATGCCTTCAAACCCTGGGAAGACGGGCAGGTGTTTGCGGATGGGCCGAATATCAAGCGCTATGTCACCGAAACCGCCGACGAGGCAGGCATCACCCCACATATTCACTTCAAGCACCGGGTGATCGAATCAAACTGGAATTCGGACCTGGCGCGATGGGAAGTCACCGCCAAGCGGACCGATACCGGCGAGCGTGTTCATTTTGCCTGCCGTTTCCTGATGATGTGCTCGGGCTATTACCGGTATGACCATGGACACATCGTCAAATTCGAGGGCGAGAAGGACTTCACGGGCGATATCGTTCATCCGCAACTCTGGCCGGAAGGGTATGACTACACCGGCAAGAAGGTGGTCATCATCGGATCCGGCGCGACCGCCGTGACACTGGTGCCGGCGATGGCCGAAACCGCCGGACATGTAACGATGTTGCAGCGCTCTCCCACCTATATCGCGCCGCGCCCGGCCACGGACCCGGTGGCGAACGTCTTGCGCAAGATCCTGCCCCGCCGCATGGCCTATTCGGCCACACGCATCAAGAATGTCCTGATTTCCATCATCTTTTTCGAGCTGGCGAAACGTAATCCCCAGATGATCCGGAATATGGTGATGAAACATATCCGGGCCGAGCTGGGCGAGCAGATGGATGTCGATAAGCATTTCACCCCGAAATATAACCCCTGGGATGAACGGTTTTGCGCAGCACCGGACGGCGATTTCTTTGACGTGTTGAAGGATGGCTCGGCGTCAGTCGTCACAGACCACATTGAACGCTTTACCGAGACTGGCATCCAGCTGAAATCCGGCGAGCACCTGGAGGCGGATGTCATCATCCCGGCAACGGGGCTGGAAATGCTGCTGGCGGGCGGAATGGCGTTCAACATCGATGGCGAAGCCGTCGATCCCCATGAGTCGATCAGCTATCGCGGCATGATGCTGAGCCCGATTCCCAACATGGCCATCGCCTTTGGCTACACCAATGCATCCTGGACCCTGAAAATCGATCTGACGTGTGAGCGGGTTTGCCGCCTGATCAAGCACATGCAGAAACACGGCTATGACTACTGTGTTCCCGAGCCGCCGGAAGACATCGAGACGATGCCGCTGCTCAACCTGCAATCAGGCTATATCAAGCGGGCGGAGCCCTATCTGCCGCGCCAGGGTACGAAGCCGCCTTGGCGAACCTATCAAAACTATATCAAGGACATGATGGCGATCCGTTACGGCAAGCTGGAGGATGGCGCGTTGAAGTTCGGTCGCCGAGCCGCGCAAGCCGCGAACGATGATGACCGCATGGCGGCGGCAGCAGAATGACCGGAGCGCTTGAATTTGCCGGCAAGACTGCCGTCATAACCGGCGCCGCGAGCGGTATTGGCCGTGCGCTTGCAGTCGCCCTTGCCGAACGCGGATGCGATCTCGCGCTTGCCGACATCAATGAAACCGCCCTGGCCGAGCTTGCCCGCGAGCTGGCGAGCAATGAGCGCAAGGTGTCGACCCACTGCGTAGACGTAGGACGCCGCGGCGATATTGCGGCCTTTGCGGATGCGGTGCGCGCCGAACACGGGGCAGCCCATCTTCTGTTCAACAATGCCGGGGTCGCTGCCGGCGGGACGTTCGAAGAGCTCTCCGAAGACAATTTCGAATGGCTGGTCGGCATCAATTTCTGGGGGCCGATTCGCATGACCCGGGCCTTCCTGCCGCTGTTGCGGCAGAGTGGGGGCGGGCATATCACCAATATTTCCAGTATCTTCGGCGTCATCGCCCCGGCCGGACAGACGGCATACAGCGCCAGCAAATTCGGTGTTCGCGGCTTTTCCGATGCCTTGCGCCACGAGCTGGCCGGGTCGGACATTTCGGTGACCACCGTGCATCCCGGCGGGGTGAATACCAATATCGCCAAGTCTGCGCGGATGTCGGAGAGCGCGACCGAGGAGGAGATCGAGGCTGGTCTCAAACAGGCCGAGCAGAATCTGGTCATGCCCCCCAGCAAGGCGGCCGACATCATCCTGCGCGGCGTGGAACGCCGCCGCCCGCGCGTCCTGGTCGGCAAGGATGCGCACATCATACACTGGCTCGAACGCCTCATGCCATCGAGCTATTGGGGTCTGATTTCACGGCGTCTCGGTCGCGCGAAGACGGGGGAATGATATGGAAACGGTTCTGACGATACTCGCGGTCATCGCGCTGCTGGTCATGCTGGTATTGCTCGGTTTTGCCGGTTTCACCGCAATGGTCGCCGGCAAGGTCAGCAAGGCCATGAAACCGGCCGGCGCATTTCAGGAAGTCACCGGTGGACGCCTCCATTTCGTCGAAAAGGGTGAGGGGCCGACGCTCCTCCTGATTCACGGTCTCGGCGGCAATCTGCACAATTTCGGTTATGCGATGCTCGATCGGCTGGCGCAGCGCTATCACGTTGTCGCGGTCGACCGCCCGGGCTGCGGTCATTCCCAACGCGACAGCGATGAAATGGCGCGCCTGCCCAACCAGGCGGCGATGATTGCCGACTTCGTCCGTCGTCGTGGGCTGGAAAAGCCGCTGGTCGTCGGGCACTCGCTCGGCGGCGCGATCTCCCTGCGCATGGCGATTGATTATCCCGAGTTGATCGGGGGGCTGGCAATGTTGGCACCGCTCACAGCCGTGCAGGAAAGCGCGCCAGCCGTGTTCAACGGGTTGCACGCGCCCAACCCGGCGGTGCGTGGACTGATCGCGAACACGTTCGCTGTGCCGGCCTCGATCCGCAATGGTGCGGCGGTTGTGGGTACCATTTTCGCGCCCGAGCCCGCACCGGAGGATTTCCGGACACGTGGTGGTGGGCTGTTATCATTGCGACCCGCAGCCTTCTATGCTGCATCCACGGACATGCACGCCGTGCCGCTCGATATCGGTGCGCAACAAGACCATTACGCGCAGATCCAGCTGCCGATGGGCATGCTGTATGGCGATGATGACGCTGTCCTGGTCGCCGACAAGCACATCGAGGCCATCCAGTCAGTGCAGCCGGGTCTTCACCTGGTGCGGATGAGCGGTGTCGGCCACATGCCGCTGGTGACCCAGCCCGATGCCTGTGAGCGTTTTATCGACGAGATGGCGCAGCGGGTCTTTGCCGCCTAAAACCGGCTTGGCATGGGAGCGCAAACATGTCATGTCGCTAGCCAATTGATCCGCCAGCGAGGGCATAGCCATGAAGTTTTTCGTCGACACAGCAGACGTTTCCGAGATCCGTGACATCGCCGATGTGGGGCTTCTGGACGGGGTCACCACAAACCCCTCGCTGATCATGAAATCCGGTCGGGATTTCATCGAGGTGATTACCGAGATCTGCGGCATTGTTGACGGTCCGGTGAGCGCGGAAGTCACGGCGCTGGACGCTGATGCGATGGTGGCCGAGGGCAAGAAACTGGCCGCAGTTGCGTCCAATGTCGTCGTGAAACTGCCGCTTACCTGGGATGGCCTCAAGGCCTGCAAGGCGCTCGTCAGCGAGGGCATCCAGACAAATGTGACTCTGTGTTTCTCGGCCAATCAGGGGTTGATGGCGGCGAAAGCCGGAGCGACCTATGTCTCGCCGTTTATCGGTCGGCTTGATGACCTGGGCGTCGATGGCATGGAACTGATCCATGACCTGCGCACGATCTACGACAATTACGGCTTCGAGACCGAGATCCTGGCCGCATCCATCCGCTCGGCCGCGCACGTTCAGGAATGCGCGATCGCCGGCGCGGATGTGTCGACGGTTCCGCCAAGCGTCCTCAAGAGCCTGGTCAAGCACCAGCTGACGGACAAGGGCCTTGCCGCCTTCATGGACGATTGGAAGAAGACCGGTCAGTCGCTCTAGCGGCTAGATCGCGTCGGCGATGCTGGTTTCCAGCAGCGATGATTCCGCACTCAAATAGCGGTTGAACGCTTCGAGTGTATTCGGGCTGGTGGCTTCTACAGTCACCAGCTGTCGGCGTGCTGTCCGGTTGTTACTCAGAAACAGGCATTCACTATTGTCCGCATTTGCTTGATCAAGCTTGGTGATGAAGCGCAGGACATATTTCTGGAAACGCAACACTTCCTCTTCTGTCTGGAAGCAGTGAGTCTGGGACGGCATTCTTTTCCCCCTAGAGCTATTGTTTGCTCGCTCCCCTTTTTGAACCTGTAGCCGGCTCATTACGGTAAGTCTGTCGAGCTCGTTATTGAAACGCAACCAAAAGCGTTTATCCGTCGGGTGTTTCGCGCGAGGCGTGGCAAAATTGCCAGCGTGGCCCCGTGACAACTGATCCA
Source organism: Pseudomonadota bacterium (assembly GCA_036141435.1). GTDB lineage: Bacteria > Pseudomonadota > Alphaproteobacteria > Caulobacterales > Maricaulaceae > Maricaulis. The sequence goes on from JAYZXG010000115.1 coordinate 8,670, forward strand.
TCCTGTCGCGCGACAAATTGCCATACAGATTTTATGGAAATGGGCGCGTACCCCGGAGTCCTGACAGGAACCACTAACCGGGGGCGTCGATGACTTCGTCGCAATCTCTCCAGCGCAGCGGGTTTGATGTAAACCTTGCAGGCGTTGGTCTCATTACAATCTTGGGGGCGCTGTGGGCGCTCTTTGCTGCCGCCTTTGCGCCGGATGCTGCCATGAAAGGGCAGTCCTGGCTGATTCTCGGCGGCTTTCTCACGGGGATCTTTCTGCTGGTCGGCGCGGCTGCACGCGGTGGCGTGATCACGGACCAGTCCGAATACAACGAGGACATCGTCAAGGCAGGCGTGATTGCATCGCTCTTCTGGGGCGCCGCAGGTTTGCTGGTCGGTGTCATCATTGCCTTTCAGCTGGCCTTTCCGATTCTCAATTTCGATGATTTCGGGTTTCTGAGCTTCGGACGCCTGCGCCCGCTACACACGTCAGCCGTGATCTTCGCGTTCGGCGGAAACGTCCTGTTGGCCACCTCCTTCTATGTGGTGCAGCGCACCTGCCGGACACGTCTGGCGGGCGGTATCTGGCCGTGGTTCGTGTTCTGGGGCTATCAGTTCTTCATCGTCATCGCGGCATCCGGATACCTGATCGGCATCACACAGGGGCAGGAATATGCCGAGCCGGAATGGTATGCCGACCTGTGGCTGACCCTCGTCTGGGTCGTTTACCTGCTGGTCTTCCTTGGCACGCTGATGAAGCGCAAGGAGCCACACATCTATGTGGCGAACTGGTTCTATCTCGCCTTCATCCTGACGATCGCCGTCCTGCATGTGGTCAACAACCTGGCCATGCCGGTCGATGTCTTCGGTTCACGCAGCTACTCGCTGATGGCCGGTGTCCAGAACGCGCTGACCCAGTGGTGGTATGGCCATAACGCGGTGGGTTTCTTCCTGACAGCGGGCTTCCTTGGCATCATGTACTACTTCATTCCGAAGCGGGTGCAGCGTCCGGTCTATTCCTATCGCCTGTCCATCATCCACTTCTGGTCGCTGATCTTCATCTATATCTGGGCCGGTCCGCACCACCTGCACTACACGGCTCTGCCAGAGTGGGCGCAGACCCTGGGCATGACCTTCTCCATCATGCTGTGGATGCCGTCCTGGGGGGGCATGATCAACGGCCTGATGACGCTGTCGGGCGCCTGGGACAAGCTTCGCACCGACCCGGTCGTGCGCATGCTGGTTCTCTCCGTCGCCTTCTACGGCATGTCCACCTTCGAGGGGCCGGTCATGTCGGTACGCGCCGTCAACTCGCTCTCGCACTACACGGACTGGACCATTGGTCACGTGCACTCCGGTGCGCTGGGCTGGGTCGGCTTTGTCTCCTTCGGTGCGCTCTACTGCCTCGTTCCCTGGCTGTGGAAGAAGAAGGGCATGTTCTCGAAGGCGCTGATCGACTGGCACTTCTGGGTCTCCACATTTGGCATCCTCTTGTACATCACCTCGATGTGGGTCGCCGGCATCATGCAGGGTCTGATGTGGCGCGCGTACAACTCGCTCGGCTTCCTGGAATACTCCTTCGTGGAGACCGTCGAGGCCATGCACATCTCCTACATCATCCGTGCTCTGGGCGGCGTGCTCTATCTCGCGGGTGCCCTGATCATGATCTACAACGTGTATCGCACCATCCGGAGCGATGAGACCGAGACCGATGAGGCTGTCGTGCCTCAGCCGGCGCTCGCGGAATAGGGGGGCGTTATGTCAGAACGCACAAGCCTCTGGAGCAATCTCCACAAAGAGCTGTTCGAGAAGAAATCCTGGTTTCTCTCGATCGGTGTCCTGGTGACGGTCAGCATCGGCGGTATCGTCGAGATCGCACCGCTCTTCTATCTGGACTCCACCATCGAGGAAGTGGAGGGCGTGCGTCCCTACACGCCGCTCGAACAACTGGGCCGGGACATCTATATCCGCGAGGGCTGCTACAATTGCCACTCGCAGATGATCCGTCCGCTGCGCGACGAGGTGGAGCGCTATGGTCACTATTCTCTCGCGGCAGAGAGCATGTATGACCACCCCTTCCAGTGGGGGTCCAAGCGGACCGGGCCGGACCTGGCCCGCGTCGGTGGCAAGTACTCCGATGAATGGCATCGCGATCACATGCGGTCGCCGACCTCGGTCGTGCCGGAGTCGATCATGCCGGCTTATCCCTTCCTGGAAACGGCCGAGCTGAACTATGAGAACGTCACTGCCAATCTGCGGGCCCTGCGCATGGTCGGTGTGCCGTACTCCGACGAGATGCTCGACAATGCGGTCGCCGACATTACCACCCAGCTCGATCCGTTCGCGGACGATTATGACGCCTTCCTTGAACGCTATCCCGGTGCGGTTGTCCGCGACTTTGATGGCAATCCGGATGTCGTCACCGAGCTGGATGCCCTGATCGCATACATGCAGGTTCTCGGCACCATGGTGGACTTCTCCACCTATGAGCCGGAAGCCGACGGAAATCTGAGGTAGGGCGATGTACGAGATCCTGTCCAGCTTTGCACAGACCTGGGGCTTGCTGCTCTTCGTCGTGCTCTTCCTCGGGGCGTTGACCTACGCCCTGTGGCCGAAAAACCAGGCGCGTTTTGACAAGGCAGCAAACGCGCCGCTCACCGAAGCCGACAAGCCCGCCGATGACGCGGGAAGCGAGGTCTAGACCGATGTCTGATCACGACAAAGAAATCGAACGCGACGACCACACTGGCACGGCCACGACCGGCCATGAATGGGATGGTATCAAGGAGCTGGATACGCCGCTTCCGCGCTGGTGGCTGTGGATTTTCTACGCCACGATTGCCTGGTCGGTGGTTTACTGGGTCCTGATGCCGGCCTGGCCCGGCCTGCCCGGCATGGACGCCGAGGGCGACCACACACGCGGCATGCGCAATCACTCCGAACGGGTGAATGTGGCCGCAGCGGTCGCCGAACTTGAAGCCTCCCGCGCGGCGGGCTTCGAGGCCCTGCGCGGCACGTCGATCGACGAGATCGAGAATAACCCGGAGCTGCTGAATTTCGTGCGCGCGGCCGGTGAGTCGGTGTTCGGCGATAATTGTGCGACCTGTCATGGCACGGGCGCCCAGGGCTTTGTGGGGTATCCGAACCTCAATGACGATGTCTGGCTGTGGGGCGGAAGCTATGACGATATCCGCACAACGATCCGTTTCGGTATCCGCGGGGATCACCCCGATACGCGCTTCTCGCAAATGCCGGCCTTCGGCCGTGATGAACTGCTCAGCCGGTCCGAAATCGCGGATGTGACGGATTATGTCCTGAGCCTCTCCGGGCAGGGTGAGGGCAGTGCCAGCGGCGAGCAGATCTACGCCATGCAATGTGCAAGCTGTCACATGGACGATGGCTCCGGTGACCAGTTCCAGGGTGCGCCCAATCTGGCGGACCAGGAATGGCTTTACGGTTCCAGCCGTGACCAGGTGATGGATATCATCCATCGCGGCCCCTATGGCGTGATGCCCCAT
>JAYZXG010000116.1:0-2969 GCA_036141435.1 Pseudomonadota bacterium
CGCACGACCAGACCGGCATAGACCGTCATCAGCGCATAGGAGCGGCCCCAGACTTCCGAGATCACGTCGGTGGCCAGATAGGTCAGCCCGAACGCGATCGAGCCCGCCGGGACCAGGACAATGAGGGGGCCGAACGCAAAGCTCTGGATCTTGACTGCGGTGATCGCTGCAAGCACCAGCGAGACCATGAACAGACCGATACACAGGAAAAGTACGAAGTCCCGGCGATTGACCGGCACATCCCGTGTGTCGTTCGGATCGAGTGGTCGGCTCAAGCGATTTCTCTTTCAGCACCCGTCGTGTGCTGTCCGACTTACCGTGATTCGCCTGAAGCCCTTCAGACGGAGGACCGGCTCTTGAATGCTGCGGCCAGCGTGCCATCGTCGAGATAGTCGAGTTCGCCCCCGACCGGGACGCCGCGTGCCAGCGACGTGACCTGCACGCCGGCGGCCTCTAACCGGTCGGCGAGATAGTGGGCGGTCGTCTGGCCATCCACTGTCGCGTTGAGCGCCAGAACAATCTCGGTGACCTCGCTGCGCTCTGCGCGTTCGATCAGCTTGGCGATATTGAGGTCTTCCGGCCGGATACCATCCAGCGCGGACAACACGCCACCCAGCACATGATAACGCCCCTTGAATGCACCGGCCCGCTCGAGCGCCCAGAGGTCACCGACGGTTTCCACAACGCAGATCGCGTTCTCGGCCCGGTTGGGCGCTGAACAGACGGCACAGGGGTCGGTCACATCCATGTTGCCGCATTCGGTGCAGGCCGAGATCTTGTCCGCCGCATCCGCCAACGCGTCCGCGAGCGGGCGCATCAGGGCGTCCCGCCGCCCCAACAGGTGCAAGGCCGCGCGACGGGCCGAGCGGGGACCCAATCCGGGCATTTTCGAAAGCAAGGTAATGAGGCGCTCGATCTCGGGACCGGCAGAGGCAGTACGCATCAGGTCTTCCTAGAAGGGCAATGACATGCCAGGCGGCAATTGCAGGCCTGAGGTCGCGTCCTGCATCAATTCTTTCTGCTTGTCCTCGGCCTTGCGACGCGCCTCATTATGCGCAGCCAAGATCAGGTCCTCGAGGATTTCCGGTTCCGACGGGTCGATCATGGTCGGGTCGATCCGCAGCGCTTTCATATCGCCCTTGGCCGTCAGCGTGACCGCGACCATGCCTCCACCGGACTCCCCGGTAACCAGGGCCTCATCCAGGGCGGCCTGGGCCTCGGCCATCTTCTCCTGCATGGCTTGAGCCTGTTTCATCAGTCCCATCAGGTCTTTCACGCTCGGTTCTCCGTGCTTTGCATCTGTCCGGCATCCTCGCCGGGTTCGTCGGGATTCGGATCCCGGATTTTTACCAGTTCCGCACCCGGGAACAGGTCCATCGCCTTGACAACGGCCGGGTCGCGATGCGCCGCGTCCACCCGCTCCTGCTTGAGACGTTTCTTGCGCTCCGACCAGGTTTCGCCCCCCTTCTGGGCAGGATCGGCGAGAACAGCCCAACGATCACCCGTCCATTCCAGCAGTCGTTTGGCGAGGCGTTGCGCGAGGTCCGGCGGAGCATCCTCGAGCGGCTGGAAGGTGAAGGCACAGGGCTGAACCGCGACCGGACGCACAAAACGCTCGACATCGGATTGCAGGCCGATATCGCGCTTGGCCTGCAACAGCGCGATCAGGGCATTGAAATCATGCGGACCATTGCCGTCTGACGGCACACGATCCGGTGCGCTGACCGGTGCGGGTGCTGGCGGCGTGGCGGAGGCCGTCGGCGGTTCAGCCGTCGCCGCGACCGGCGCTGTCGTTCTTGCGACCGGTTGCGGTGGCGCCGGCCTCGCCTCAGGCTTTCCCGGCGCCTCCGGAGGCACCGCGGCAGGCGGCGTCGACGCAAGCAGGCGAGCCGCATCTTCCGGCGGCGGCAACATGGCGGCCGAGATCAGCCTGAGCAGCGTCATTTCGGCGGCGGACAAGGCGTCCGGTGCCTGCCGGATATCATCCAGAGCAGTCAGCAGAATACGCCAGTAGCGGGTCAGCTGTCCCAGCGTCATGCGCTCCGACAGACTGGCCAGGCGCTCGATCGTCTCGGCAGCCTCACCCAGGTCAGCCGACTTGCCGACAGCCTTCACGCGCGACAGCGAATGCACGTAGTCCAGAAGATCGCGGGTAATGACGATGGGGTCGCCGCCGGCATCATAGAGAGACGCCAGTTCGCCGAGTGCATCAGACGTCCGACCGCTCAGCGCGTGTTCCAGCAGGTCCAGCACACGGGCCCGGTCTGCCAGGCCCAGCATGTTGCGGACATCCTCTGCACCGACGGGCGCTTCCTGATCACCGCCCTGCACGATCGCCTGGTCCAGCAGGGAAAGCGCGTCGCGGACCGATCCTTCGGCCGCGCGGGCAATCAGAGAGAGGCCATCGCGTTCCACCGAGGCGTCTTCCAGACCGCAGATCCGTTCGAGATGGTCGGTGAGCACCTCGCGATCAATTCGCTTGAGGTCGAACCGCTGGCACCGCGACAGCACCGTGACCGGGACCTTGCGGATTTCCGTGGTAGCGAAGATGAACTTGGCGTGCGAGGGCGGCTCTTCCAGCGTCTTCAACAGGGCGTTGAAGGCAGAGGTCGACAGCATGTGGACCTCATCGATGATATAGACCTTGTAGCGGCCGGACACCGGCGCATAGCGGACACCTTCCAGGATCTCCCGGATATCGCCAACACCCGTGCGGGAGGCCGCGTCCATTTCCATCACATCGACATGGGCCGAGCGCGCAATGGCGTCACAATGGACCCCGCGCTGCTTGAGCTCCATGTGCGGCGCATCGATGGCGTCCGATGCGTAATTCAGAGCCCGTGCAATCAGGCGCGCCGTCGTCGTCTTGCCGACCCCGCGAACGCCGGTCAGCATGTAGGCATGCGCGATCCGGCCTGCCGCAAACGCATTGGTCAGCGTACGAACCATGGCCTCCTGGCCAATCAGGT
>JAYZXG010000117.1:0-3091 GCA_036141435.1 Pseudomonadota bacterium
TCATACATCGGGAAATCGACGATCCAGCAGAAACGGAATGTGTCCTTCTCGCAGAGGTCCAGCTCGGTACCGACAACGTCGCGCGCCTTGCCGGCAAAGGAAGCAAACTCGCTTGGATCACCCGCCGCGAAGAAGACAGCATCACCGGCTTCCAGGCCGAGATCGGCGCGCAGGGCTTCGGTGCGTTCCGGACCGATATTCTTGGCGATCGGGCCGGCGGCCTCCAGGCCACCCTCGGCTTCACGCCAGAAGATATAGCCCATGCCCGGCTGGCCCTCTTTCTGGGCCCAGGAATTCATGCGGTCACAGAAGGCGCGCGAGCCACCGGTCTTGGCCGGGATCGCCCAGACCTGGACCTTCGGGTTGCGTTCCAGCATGCCGGCGAAAACCTTGAAACCGGAACCCCGGAAGGTTTCAGAGGCGTCGGACATCTTGATGGGGTTACGCAGGTCCGGCTTGTCCGAACCGTACCATTGCATCGCGTCCTTGTAGGCAATGTGCGGGAATTTCTCATCCGGCACGGAACGGCCTTCGGAGAATTCCTCGAACAATCCCTTCATGACCGGCTCGATGACGTTGAATACGTCTTCCTGGGTCGCGAAGCTCATCTCCATGTCGAGCTGATAAAATTCGCCCGGTGCCCGGTCCGCGCGCGCATCCTCGTCGCGGAAGCAAGGTGCAATCTGGAAGTAACGGTCGAAGCCGGACACCATGATCAGCTGCTTGAACTGCTGCGGCGCCTGCGGCAGAGCGTAGAACTTGCCCGGGTGCAGACGTGCCGGCACCAGGAAATCACGCGCACCTTCCGGGGAAGACGCTGTCAGGATCGGCGTCTGGTACTCGGTGAAGCCCTCATCAACCATGCGACGACGAATACTGTCGATGATCTGCGAACGCTTGACGATGCGCTGGTGCAGGCTTTCACGACGCAGGTCGACATAGCGATGCTTGAGGCGGACTTCCTCGGACCATTCCGGCTCGCCAAAGACAGGCAGCGGCAGCTCGTCGGCTTCAGACTGGATGGCCAGGTCCTTCACACGCAGCTCGACACCGCCGGTGGGCAGGTTCTCGTTCACCGTCTCCGCGGAGCGGGCGATAACCTCGCCGGTAATCGTGACGACACTTTCGACGCGCAGGCGTTCCAGCGTGGTGAAGTGCTCGCTTTCCGGCTCCAGCACGCACTGGGTCAGACCGTAGTGGTCGCGCAGGTCGATGAACAGCAGACCGCCATGGTCTCGCTTGCGGTGGATCCAGCCGGAAATACGGGCCTCCTGGCCAACATGTTCCGGGCGCAGTTCTGCGCAGGTGTGAGAGCGATAAGCGTGCATTTTGCGTCGTCCGTCAGAACAGAAATCGTGTTGCCGCGACATGCCGGTTTGCAGCGCACAATGTCAAGGATAAGGGGCGATGGGCTGCAGTTCCGAATTTTCCGATCATCGGAAATTTGCGCTTACTCGCCTCTCGCGCTAATGTTTCGTTAAGCAATCAATCGCTGGGAGATCCCGTAGCTTTCAAATCCAGCCTATGCCGTGGTTTTGAATATCCGAAATTGCCCCCCTTTCTGGTCACGTCCACGGATCTCCCCGTCTCCTCCCCAACGAATTCCCCCTCAGTACAAATAACTTGGGCGCTCATCCGGCGCCCTTTTTCTTTTGCCTGACGCTAAAATACGCAATGTAAGTAACTATTCACTTGCACTGCGAGTCGGGTGCAGCTATACAGCGTGTAAATGATCATTCACTTGTGTGAGGAGACCATCATGGAAGGCATGCTTCGCAAAGATATTTTCGACGGGACCGACGCCAATGTCGGCGTTACGGCGAGATATGGCAGCACCAAGGCCCGCATCGAACGGGCCGCCCTGCAATTGTTCGCTCGACACGGCATCGATGGAGTTTCGATCAAGCAGATTGCCGAGGCCTGTGTGATTTCCGACGGCGCCATGTACCGCCATTTCAAGTCCAAGGACGAACTGGCCCGGCTGATGTTCGAGGCCATTCACGCCAAGCTGCAGGATCTGGTGACCGAAAACCTGAAGGTCGATGCGTCGATGGAGGATATCGCCCGCACGCTGGTTACGGCCTATTGCAAGCTGGCTGATGATGACCCGGCGCAATTCACCTATCACCTCGCCCACCGCAACCATTTCATCTCTGCCACGGGTGATGGTGGCGCCGATCCGTCCGATTTCATGACCGCCTGTGTGAAACAGGCCATGGACCGTGGCGAAATCCCCGATGGCGATGCCGAGCTGCGTTCCGGCATGGCGCTGGGCGTGGTCATGCAACCCGCGGAGTACAGCCTCTACGGACGCATCAATCCGCCCCTGTCCAATCATATCGAAGAATTCACGCGCGGCATCATGGCCGTGCTGCGGTCATAACCGCCGAGCCCGCAGGAGAATTCCAATGCGCTCTTTCGTTTTCAATGTCTTGTACTGGTCAGTCTCGGCCGTTTATGCGGTGATCTGTGCGGTTCTCGCGCTGATACCGGGACGGTTTGCCCTGATGCATGGCCTGCGGTCCTATTGCCGCCTCACGGTTTTGCTGATGCGCATCGTCTGCGGGATCAAGGTCGAGGTTCGCGGAACCCCGCCGAAAAACCAGCCCGTCGTGATCGCGGCCAAGCACCAGTCCTGGGGTGATGGCATCGTCATGATGGCCAAGTGTGGCGATGTGAACTTCGTGTGTGGTGATCACATGCTGAAATTCCCGTTGATCGGCTGGGTTCTCAAGCGGTGCGGCGCAATCGTCGTCAACAACCAGGGCGGCGCCGCGGCGGCTGAAAGCCTGAAAGACGGCATTGAGCGGTCGCAGGGCGAAGGCGCTCCCCGCCCGGTCCTGATCTATCCGGAAGGACATCTGACCGAGGTCGGCTCAGGCATGCAATACCGGTCCGGCGCTTGGCGCCTGTCCAGCCAGCTTGACCGGCCGGTTGTTCCGGTCGCCACCAATCTGGGCCAGTGCTGGCCGCAGCAGAAATGGGGTAAATTCTCGGGCACAGCCGTCATCGAATTCATGCAGCCCATGCAGCCCTCGAGCGATCGGAACAGCTTCCTGTCGCAGCTGGAATGCAATGTCGAGCGCCAGTC
>JAYZXG010000118.1:0-9279 GCA_036141435.1 Pseudomonadota bacterium
GGGTTTGATGTTGAACTGACCGGACAGCTCGTCCCAGAGCTCCTGGCCGCCGCCGAACTCGACCCAGCCCATGATCTCGGTGGCTGTCATGCCCAGCGGTACAGCGGTGAAGAAGTTGAAGGCCGGCGACTTGCCCTGCCAGTAGTACTCGGCGCCGTGATACATGTCTGCCGTGCCCTCGGAGACGGCATCAAAGGCCTCGAACGCACTGACAATCTCGCCTGCCGCGTAGACACGAATGTCCAGCGTGCCGCCTGAGGCGGCATTGGCGTAGGCCGCGACATTGTTGGCCGCCGTGCCCAGTCCCGGGAAATTGGCCGGCCAGGTGGTGACCATGCGCAGGCGTTTCACACCGCGATTGATCGCCGGAGAGGCGACGTCAGAGCTCTGCTGGCTGGTGTCGCCGCAAGCCGAAGCGATGGAGGCACCGGCGATGGCGGCTCCGCTGAGGAATGTACGTCTGTCCATGAACTCTCTCCCCCGAGGACTGGCAATCGGGTGGGTTACCCGTCGGAATTACTGGTGTCATCGATATCGAGCGTATCGAAGCCCGTCCAGCCTGCAGGCGTCAAAACCTGCAGAGGCTGGAATTTTGCCTTGTATTCCATCTTCGCGCTGCCCGAGACCCAATAGCCCAGATAGACATGGGGCAGCCCGAGGGCCGCGGCCTGGCGAATCGCGTCGAGGATCATGTAGCTGCCAAGGCTGCGCTGGCGTTCTTCCGGGTCGAAGAAGCTGTAGATCAGGGAAAGGCCATCCTTGAGCACATCCGTCAACACGGCGGCGACCAGCTTGTCGTCGCCATCACGGTATTCCGCGACGTGTGTGCGCTGGGCGCCTTCCTCGATCATCATGACGAATTCACCGAAACTCATGCCGGCCATGTCACCATCGCCATGGCGTGACAGCAGGTAACGGCTCATCAGGTCGAACAGCTCGGCCGTCGCCACATTGTTGTCGGTGGACAGACGCAGGTCCCGGTTCTTCTTCATCAGCTTGCGCCACTTGCGGGACCAATCGAACGTGTTGGTATCGATACGGACCGACTTGCACGCATCACAGGCCTCGCACGCGGGGCGATAGAGCACGGACTGGCTGCGGCGGAAGCCGGCATGGGTCAGTGAATCATTCAACGCCGGACCTTCGCCCGGTTCAATGCGCGTGAAGACCTTGCGTTCCATTTTGCCCGGCAGATAGGGGCAAGGCGTCGAGGCCGTCAGAAAAAACGGGATCTGTCGCGTCGCGAACGGATGGGTCAAAGGATACCTTCGGGGCTGGCCTTCACACAGATTATATCACATCCGCGGGTTGTCACATCCAGCCCGCAGCGTATTGCAGCGCCAGATACCCCGTGAAGGTCAACCAGATCACGATCACCAGCGGCGTTCCGGCCTTGAGGTAGTCGCCGAACGTGTAATGCCCCGGCCCCATGACAAGCAGGTTGGTCTGATAGCCGATCGGCGTTGCGAAACAGGTGTTCGCCGCAAACAGGACGGTGAGGGCAAACAGGGTCGGGTCGGCATTGAGCTGTTCGGCGGCCCCCACCGCAATGGGCGTGAACAGGATGGCGGTCGCGCTGTTGGACAGCACATTGGTCAGGGCAGCGACGAATATGAACAGGGCCGACATCAGGACGACAGGCCCGAAAGGTGCGAACACGGCGACGACGCCGCTGGCCAGAAGGTTGGCCCCGCCGGTGTCCTGCAGTGCGGTGCCAAGCGCAAAGGCAGAACCGATCAGCAGGTAGATGCGCATGTCTACGGCGCGTGCCGCCTGGCGCGTGTTCAAACACCCGGTTGCCAGCATGGCCACCGCGCCCAGGAAACTGGCCAGGACGATGGGCGCTATCCCCGTCGCGGCCAACAGCACGACCGTCGCGAAAATGATCCGGGCCGACAGGGTTTTGCGGGGATCAGCGATGGAAGTTTTCGACCACTCCAGCAAGAGCAGATCCCGATCTGCACGCAGGCGCCGCATCGACTGGCTGGAGCCAAACAGCAGCAGCGTATCGCCGGCTTCCAGCCGGATTTCGCCCATGCGCGAGCGGATCATGCGACTGCGGCGCTGGATCCCCAGCACAACACTGCCTGTATTATGACGGAAGCCGATCTGTTCGATCGTGCGTCCGATCAGGCGGGAGCCGGGTGCGACGACAGCCTCGGTGATGCCGAGTTGATCACCAACCTCCGAATCGGAAGCCATGTCAGAAGAGTCGATAAGCCCGCGAACGATGTCGGCATTCTTGGACAGCAAGTCCTGCAGTTTCTGGCGGGTCGCGGCGACAATGACGAGGTCGCCGGGTTTCAGCGTGATCTCGAAGAAGGGCGGCAACAGCGCGTGTTCGCCGCGCTGGATCATGCGCACGGTCATGTCAGGCAGGTCCTGGAACATGCCGGCAACCGGCTGCTTGCCTTCGAGTGGATGGCCGGGCGTGATCTCCAGCTGCGCGATGTACTGACGACCATCACCGCCGTGCAGGGATTGTTCCATGCCCGCGCGCTCCGGCAGCAGGCGCGGCAGTATGGTCAGGATGTAGATCAGTCCGACGGCCGCCAGGATGACCCCGATCCGGGAAGGGGCGAAAAAGCCGAGCTGCTGGCCGGTGGTCATGAACAGGCTGTCGGCCACCAGGAGATTGGTCGAGGAACCGATGAGCGTCGTCATGCCGGCCAGGATGCAGACATAGCTCAGCGGGATCATCAGTTTTGACGGGCTTTGTTCCATCCGCTTGGCGATGGCGACCAGGATGGGCACGAACATCACCACGACCGGCGTGTTGTTGATGAAGGCGCTGACGGCGAAGACAAAGCCGAACATGGCAATCAGCGTCGAGCGCGGATGCATGTCGTAGGAATTGAGCAGAAAGCGGGTCGGTCCGTCCATGGCGCCGGTCTGGAAAATGCCCTGGCCGACAATCAATAGCGCCAGAATGGTGATGAGCGCTGGATTGGCGAAACCGGCCAGAAGGTCGGTCGCCGACGGGTTGCCGGTGGCCAGCGGAAAGAAGTGGAAAAACGCCATAAGCGAGACGACGATCGAGGCGGATACCACTTCGATCGCAAATCGGTCCCAGCAATAAAAGATGATGGCGACAATCACGCCCGCGAGGACGATCCACATCTGCCAGAAATCTACAGACGCCAGTTCAAGCATGGATTTTCAGGAAAGCTCGGTTCCGGATTGGACAAGACCCTGAATCTAGCACGCTTATTGGTGCAAGATGAAGTCCGTAATGTATTTTCCTGTTTTTCCGGAAGGATCAGAGGCTGTGACCGTTCGGCAGGACCGGCGCCTCGCGTAGGAGAGTGATCGAGATCCGGCGGTTGCCCGGCATGAATGGATCATCCGGGTAGAGCGGTTCCGAACCGGCCTTGCCCCGGACCTCATAGATCCGATCATCGGTGATGCCTTCGCTCTGCAGGATCGACCGGGCCGCATTGGCGCGGTCCGAAGACAGGTTCCAGTTGGAATATCCGGCAGCCGAGGTCGGGCCACTATCGGTGTGCCCGGCAATGGAAATGCGGTTGGGCAGTCGTTCGGCGATGCGCGCCACGGCACGCAGCAGGGCGACGGCGCGGTCATTCGGTTCAACTGATCCCGGATCGAACATCGGGCGACCTTCCTGGTCGATCAGCTGGATACGCAGGCCTTCCGGCGTGATGTCCATCAGGACGTGATTGGAGAGTTCTGCCAGCTCGGGCATTTCCTGCATGGCCTGGCGCAGGGACTGCGAGGCGCTGTGCAGCTGGGCTTCGGCCCGGCGTTGCTGGGCTTCCATGATGGCGTCCGCCGCGACGGCGGGTTCGCCATCCGCTTCCGGAGACGCTTCCGGGGTTTGCTGCTGGCGACGGTCATTGCGCTGTGGCGCAGTCGGGGCCAGACGCTGGCGCTGGGAGCTGTCGCCGGAACCCTGGACACCGTCATCGCCCGGCGCCGTGCCCGAGAGCGGCGCGCCGGAGCCGGAATTTGCCGGTGACACGGAGGCCGGTGCGAAATAATCCGCGATGCCGCGTTTTTGTTCAGGTGTCGTGGTGTTGATGAGCCACATCAGAAGGAAGAAGGCCATCATCGCGGTCACGAAGTCGGCATAGGCCACTTTCCAGGCGCCACCATGGTGTCCGCCGCCGCCGCCCTTGACGACTTTCTTGATGATAATTGGCTGATCTGCGCCCGCCATGACTACCCACCTTGTTTATTTTTGTGACTCCTCAATATTGGATCACGGTTAAGGTCAGGTTTCCGAACCCGCATTGAGGGCAAATTCGTGAAGAACAGCCGGGATTTCCGCGATGCGCTCGGGCGCTATCCAACAGGCGTCGCCATTGTCGGCGCCTATGCAGACGGCGTGGCGCTGGGCATGACGATCAACTCGTTCGCCTCGGTTTCGCTCGCGCCGCCACTGGTTCTGTGGTCGATCGAGAAGAACTCCGAACGGTGTTCGATCTTCGATGGCGCTGCGTTCTACAGCATTTCAATCCTTGCACATGACCAGTCCGGCCTGGCTCATGCCTGTGCGCTGGATGCAGATTTCAACGCCTGCAACATCGAATGGGATGGCGACAAGGCCCCGCTGGTTCGCGGTGCGGTCGCGACATTCCTGTGCAAGCCCTACGCGGTCTATGCAGGCGGCGACCACGACATCCTGGTCGGTGAGGTCGTCGAGATGACGACCCCGCGCGATGTGCCGGCGCTGGAATTCTATCGCGGCAATTACGGCGTCGCCGGGTAGAGCCTCAGCGTCTCGCTGCCCTCGGGAGCATTGCCCGGCTCCCAGTCCGTACGGATCTGGATGTAGTCCCCACGCCCCCATTGCGGGGCCAGGTCATCATAGTGATCTGACAGGAAATGGCCGGACTGCCCGGTGGTGATCATGTACAGCGAGCCATCCAGATCGCCCAGGTCATAAAGCGCCCGGTAGGATGCTGCATGGACCACGGCATAATCGCCGCGCCGCCAGCTGTGATGCGCGACATTCACCGTCGAGCTGTCACCCGGGATCGGCGTCTCGATTGTGAACAAGCCGGCCAGCAGGGGAATGTCCGAGAAGGGCGCATGGGCGTGACGGGCATAGTGGACATCGCCCCACTGCCAGGCTGCGATATCGTTGCCCATCTGCTGCACCAGCTCGGCCATGGCCGCATCCAGTGTCGGCCCCAATAAATCCGCGCAGACGCCTTCACCCGTTGCGCTGTCAGCGCACCAGTGCGCAGCGTCACCCAGTAGCACATCTTCCATGAATTGCTGGCGGTAGCCGACCCAGCGATCCGCCTGGTCACCCAGCTCGTCATTGTAGATCGCCGGACCGAGATGCTGCATCCAGGCCGAGAAGATCAGCGGCTGGGGGATATCGATCGCCATGTCCGCATCCCATTCCGAGAGCAGTGCGATGGCGCGCTGGCCTTGCGGAGTTTGCGGTGTTGCGGTGAGCAGGACCGGCAGGAGATTACGCGCGACGATCGAGACCGTGTCGTATTGCAGCGCGGCCATGCTTTCCATGCTGTGCTGCTCCCGAGCCTCGATACCTTCATAGATGCGGGTAATGCGGCTGACGCCATACCACTCATTGGTCAGGAAATGCGGATAGCCATCCGGGACAATCTTGTTGTTGGCCGTGGCAATGAAGCCGCGTTGCGGGTTGCGCGTGTGCGGCAATTCCTCGAACGGGATCGTGTCGACCCAGGCGCCGGTTTCGTCCCGGATCGGAATTCGGGCCGGGGCATATAGCCCGATATCCCCGTCCACGGCGGCAAACACCATGCTTTGCTGGGGCGCGACAAAACCGCGGACCGCGTCCACAAAATCATCCCAGTTCTCACCGCTGAGGATGCGCATGCCGACACCGGCGGTGGCGTCGTCCGGCTCATCCAGCATCCATTGCAGGGCCAGGAAGTCCGCACCCTCCGGGACGGGATAGTCAAAATGTTCCGGATCCAGCACCGGACCGGTTGTTGTGGCCCGGCGCGTAATCGTGACGGTTTCACCAAAGCGCACAGCGATGGTTTCTTCGCGGCTGTCGACCACCGCGTCTTCATTCACGGCATGCAGATCGCCAACATCCGGCGCGGTATTGGTGAACCCCCAGGCCATGTGGTCATTGCGACCCAGCGTGACGAACGGCGTGCCGGGCAGGGTGACGCCGACGGTTGAACCCTCCGGCGTCGTCAGGCGTGTAAGATACCAGATGGCTGGCGCGCGCAGGCCCAGATGCGGGTCATTGGCCAGGATCGGGTGACCGCTTTCGGTCAGCCGGCCTGACAGGACCCAGTTGTTTGAACCGTCGCGGGCTTCGTCATTCGGGCCCAGGGCCGGGATCGGGTCCGGGCCTGCCGAGGTCGGGGTCGCCTCGAGGCCGAGATCGGCCATCGACAATGAGCGCGGTGTCTCGTCGGGATAACGGCCCATGAATTCACGCGCCCGCGTCTCGCCCAGCTGTTCAATCAGCGCATTGAGACGCGGCTCGCCAAAAGCATTGCCGAACAGGTCGAGCGCGATGGCCTTGTAGACGGTGACCGTGTCGCCGGGCGTCCAGGGCTCCGGTTCGAACATCAGGAACTGGTATTCCGGGGGCGCGACAAATCCGGGAGCTGCAATCACGGCGTTCACCCCGTCGGAATAGGCCTGCAGCGCGCCCTGGACGTCGGGTGGAAGATTGGCGACGGCGGTGTCGGCTGCATCGCCCAGCCCCATGGTGCGGAACCAGATATCGCTGTCCAGACCGGCCTCGCCGATGAACTCGGCCAGGCGACCGCGCAGGGCGCGGCGGGTGATTTCCATCTGCCAGAGCCGGTCCTGGGCGTGGGCAACGCCCAGGGCATAATAGGCATCATGGGAATTGCGCGCGAAGATGTGCGGCACAGCGTTCACGTCGCGGACAATCTGGGCTTCGGCGCGCAGGCCGGGCAATTCCATCCGGCCGGATGTCTGCGGCAGGGAGGCATACAGGCGGATCACAAAGCTGAAGGCCAGCAATGCGAGAACCGCCAGGACAGCGCCGGAGACCCAGGCTGCATAGCGCACAATCGAATTCGTCATGATGTCTTGCTCCCCTTTGCGGCGCACACTAGCAAGTGAGGGGAAGCTATGGGAGGGCAAGATGGCAGACTGTACTTTCCTCGGGCTCGGCGTGATGGGATATCCCATGGCCGGCCACCTCAAGGCCGCGGGACACGCTGTCACCGTCTGGAACCGGACTGCCGGAAAGGCGCAGGCCTGGGCGGATGCGCACGGCGGCCAGGCGGCCGAGACAGTCGAGGCGGCGGTCGCTGACGCCGACGTGGTGATGATGTGCCTGGGCGATGACCCGGATGTACTGGCCATCGCCGAACAGGCCATCCCCGCGATGAAGCCCGGCGCCATCCTGATTGATCACACAACGGCATCAGCAGAGCTGGCGCGTGAGCTCGACACGGATGCCCGTGACGCCGGTCTCGGTTTCATCGACGCGCCGGTATCGGGTGGCCAGGCGGGTGCCGAGAGCGGTCAGCTGACCATTATGTGTGGCGGTGAGCCGGATACATTTGCCCGCGCCGAACCGGTCATGGACGCGTACGCCAAGGCGATATCGCTGATCGGTCCGGCGGGATCTGGGCAATTGGCCAAGATGGTCAACCAGATCTGCATCGCCGGGGTGGTCCAGGGCCTGTCGGAAGGTCTGCACTTTGCCAAGCGCGCGGGCCTTGATCCGGAACTGGTGATCGGCGCGATCTCCAAGGGCGCGGCCCAGTCCTGGCAGATGGAAAACCGCTGGGAGACGATGGTCGCCGGCAAGTTCGATTATGGCTTTGCCATTGACTGGATGCGCAAGGATTTGCGGATCACGCTGGAAGAGGGCCGCCGCAATGGCGCCAAGCTTCCCGTCACGGCGCTTGTCGATCAGTTCTACAGCGATGTGCAGGACATGGGCGGCAATCGCTGGGATACCTCCAGCCTGATCGCCCGCCTGGAGAAATCCGGTGAGTGAGCACGGACGATATGTCGAGACCGACAAGGTCGCGATGGGCGTCTGGGTGCGGATCGTCAAGCTGTTCGCGACCTGGAAAATGCTGCTCGCCGGAAGTACGCGGCGCAGCTGGATGCAGTTTCACAATGACCAGCTCAGCATCCTGACCCGCTCGAAACACTGGAAGACGTCGCTCGGGCTGCTCGGCGGGCTCAGCGACGCCCAGGTGGCATTCCTGCGCGACTATGCGCGACTGAATTCGGAACGCGTGGAACGCATTTTCCGGATGATCGCGCTGCTGTTCATCACCGTGCCGGTCGGTGCCGCCGTGGCGCTGAACGAGATTGCGCCTGAGCTTTGGGAGGCACTGGGAGTGACGGAGACCTCGACCCTGCTGACCCTGATCCTCGCCTACGGCGTGATCGTTGGGTACATGATGATGGTGTCCTGGCGCTCGCGCGATCTGATTGATCTGATGGAGTTCGAGCTGGCCCGGCGGCGGCTGGACGACGCCCGGACCATGGACCCATGAGCGTCGATCTTCTCTTCGTCATTCTGGATTATGCCGGGATCGGCTTCTTTGCCTATTCCGGTGGCATGCTGGCGGCCCGCAAGACGCTGGACCCGTTCGGAGCGGCGATCGTGGGCGCGGTCACCGGCATGGGTGGAGGCACGCTGCGCGACATCCTCCTGGGCTCGCTGCCGGTCTACTGGATTGCCGAACCAAGCTATCTGGGCGTCGCACTCGTGGGCGCCTTGTTGGGCTATTTCACCTCGCCCTGGGCGCAGGCCCTGGCCTCGCGGCGGATTGTGCTGAACTGGGCGGATGCGGTCGGGCTGTCGGTCTTTTGCGTGATCGGTGCCCGGGCGGGTCTGGCCGCCGGCGCACACTGGTCAATCGCGCTTCTGACCGGCGTGATGAGCGCGGCCTTTGGCGGGCTGATCCGCGATATCATCGTCAATGATGTGCCGCTGGTGCTGAAAGAGGACATCTATGCCCTCGCAGCGCTGGCCGGGGCCGGCGCCTATGTGGCCGGCCTCTCGCTGGGCCTGCCGGTGGAATGGGTGACGCTGGGCGCAGCCGCTCTGGCCCTCGTCCTTCGCGGCTGCGCGATCGTCTTCAAATGGTCATTGCCAGCAATGAAGATCAGCGACTGATACGCTGCTTCTCCATGCGAACCATGGGAATGCCGACCTCCGGCATCTGATATTCCGACACCGCTTGCCAGCCGTGTTTGCGGTAGAAATTCACCGCCTGGGCATTATCCCGAAAACTCTCCAGCTCGATGGTCTCGAACCTGTCGAAGAGCAGTCGCTCGCCATGCTCCAGCAGCGCTTCG
>JAYZXG010000119.1:0-4574 GCA_036141435.1 Pseudomonadota bacterium
ACGCGGTCCTCGAAGGGCTCGACATGCACGTCGGAGGCATTGGTCCGCACCGCTTCCGCGATCATGCCGTTGATCAGGCGGATAATCGGGGCATCGGAGGCGCTGTCTAGAAGGTCTTCGGTCTTCGGAATCTCGTCGACCAGGCGCGACAGGCTTTCATCGCCTTCCTCGTCTTCCAGCTCGTCCGCGCCGATACTGTCGAAGGCATAGATGTCCGACAGGGCCTTGTCATAGGCCTGGGCTTCACATTCGCTGACCGGATAGGAGCGGCCAAGCACACGGCAGAGTTCAAGCAGAGCGCGCTTGTCGGCACCGGCACGCACCAGAAAGCTGCCGCCATTTTCCGGTTGGAAGGCGACGCCCTTCTGGCGTGCAAAGCTGTAGGTGATCGGGGTGCGTTCCCCGCCTGCCTCAGCGATGCCCTCTGCCGGCTCAGTCGTCATTCGCTGCCTCTGCCGCCGGAAGATCGACCATCAGCATGTTCATGATCTCTTCCAGGCTGCTGCTATTACTCTCGCTGGTCACACGCTGCTGTCCAGCAATGTAGTCATAGCGGTTTTCCGTGAGCGCCTGCATGTCCGCCTCGCTGCGAATGATCGTCGGGCGAATGAAGACCATCAGATTGGTCCGGCGTGTGGTGTCACTCTCCGAGCGAAACAGACGGCCAACGCCGGGCACGCGGGACAGACCGGGGACGCCGTTGACTGTGCTCTGGTCGTCCTGCTCGATCAGACCGCCCAGAACGATAATCTCGCCATTGTCGGCCAGCACCGTTGTCTGGATGGTGCGCTTGTTGGTGATCAGGTCACTGGATCCGGTCGTGACGGCGCCGGCAACACTGGACACTTCCTGCTCGATATACAGGCGCACCGTGTCACCTTCGGTGATTTGCGGACGCACCGTCAGTTTGACGCCGACTTCCTCGCGCTCAACGGTACGGAACGGATTGGAATTATCGGCACTCAGCACTTCGCCAGTGGTGATCGGGATTTCCTGTCCGGAGTGGAAAGAGGCTTCCTCATTGTCCATCGCCAGGATGGACGGGGTCGAGAGCAGATTGCTGTCGACGTCGTTTTCGACGGCGTTCAGGACAAGGCCGAACAAGGTCCCGTCGGAGTTCTGACCGCCGAAACCCAGCGCGGTTCCCCGCACACCCAGCAAGGACGCCAGGGCCGCATCACGCAGGGTATCGGTGCTGGTATCGGAACTATCGCCCGTCCCCGCCAGCGCACCCGTCAGGGCCAGCAGGTCCGGCGTGTTCGAATTGAACCGCGTCATCGCCAGCGGCGAGTCACTATTGTTGCCGCCTGCCAGCAACATCTGAACGCCCAGCTCTTCAGCGATTGAGTCGGAGATTTCGACGACAATGCCTTCCACCAGAACCTGGGGGCGACGGATATCGAGCTGGGAGACGACCAGTTCCAGCTCGCGCTGCACGTCCGGCGCAGCATTGATCACCATCGCGTTGGTCGGTGCGTGATAGGATACGGAGGGTCGGCGGCCCGTGCTTTCCGCATCGCTCAGCGTCTCGACCACCTGCTCCAGGATCGGCAGCAGGTCCTCGCCGTCTGCATGGTTGAGATAGATGACACGGAAGCTCTGGTTCGACTGGCTGACGCTGTCGACCTGGCGCACGAGGCGCGCCATCTCCGCGACGGAATTGGCATTGCCGCGCAGGAGCACGGTGTTGGACGCCGGGATGGACGCGACCGTGACGTTGAACACCATATCATCCTCGGACGCCCGATTGCGGTCACGCACGGTCTCGATGATGCGGACCATCTCGGCCGCCGACACATTCTGAAGCTCGACCATCTCGAACACAGAGGTATCACGGTCCAGGTCGGCAATGACCTGGCGGATCCGATTCATGTTTTCCGCATAGTCAACGATCACCAGCGCATTGCCGGACTCCGTCGCATTGATCGAGCCCTGCGGGTTGATGATCGGACGCAGCACGTTAAGCGCGTCGCGCGTACCGACATGGTTCAGGCGGACGACGCGGGTCACATACTGATCGCCGCGCAGGTTCTGGTTGACCGGGCTGGTGCTGCGCGCACCGGTCTGGTCCGGAACGATCTGATAGGCGCCGGATGCGGTCGGCACGACGGTGTAGCCGTGTACGCGCATGGTCGACAGAAAGACCTGGAAATACTGCTCCGACGTCAGCGGGGTCTGCGAGGTGATCGTCACCCGCCCCCGCACATTGGGGTCGACGATGAACATGGTGCCGGTGACGGAGGAGACATCATCAATCACGGCCTGGATTTCGGCCTGGTTGAAGTTGACCACATGCTCCTGCGCGTGAGCCGTGAAAGCAGGCGCGGCAGCATACAGCACGAAGGCACTGACCAGGGCTCGAGTAACAACTTTAAACATCAGGGCAATTCCACCGTGAGAGTTAAGGCAATACCGGATCTGACCACGCCGATTTGCACGCCATCGCTCGCGCGCAAACGACTGAACAAGTCCTCGATCTGGTCGGCATCGGCCACCGGCTGACCGGCAACCTCTACCAGAATGTCATTCATGCGCAGGCCCACCGTTTCCAGCAGCGAGCGGTTTCCCGCGACAAAGGCATAGCCGACAATTGTGTTGTCGATGTAACGCGGCTCGACCTGGAACAGGCCGTTGATATCGACCCGCTGTCCCGGGCGACCGCGCGCATTGGCGATCTGCCGCGGTGTATAAGTGGTACGCGCCTCCGGCTCGCTCTCCGTCGGAGCGGGCGCGACAGCGGTACTGGCAGCCTCGCGGGCCGCAGCCTCACGAATATACAGCGACTCGATGATCCCGCGGCGGGAGATCAGGACATGGTCAGGGTGGACCTCGCTCAGTTCGACCCCGTCGGTAATTTCCTCACCGACACTGACAAAGGACTGGCCGGCAGACGCGACCTGGATCAGGGCTCGGCCGGATTGCGGGTCCTGGCCCATGCGAATACCGCGCAGAACCAGGTTGAGCTGGGTTTCAGGCACGTCCACGACCTGGACAATCACATCCTCGGCGCGCCGCCGGTCAGCGAACAACTGGGTGAAGTCCGCGCGCTCGACATCGAATTCAAGCGCCGCGGTGCGGCCATCGCGATTGCGCGGATCTGTTTGATCCTGGGCGAAATCGCCAGCACTGGCTCCGAAGGCCAGCAGCAGGATGAAACGGGCAAGAATATAGGCCAGGCCTGCAAGCAACACGATCTCGAGGGTCGCCGCAGCACGCTGTGGCACCTGGCCGTTTTTGCGGTTTCCGCCGTTGAGCGACAGGATCTGGTTCAAATTCACTACCTGCATCTGACCGCGACCTCAAAAGGCCCTGCCCAAACGAAGTTTGGGACACGTTGCGGAAGTACCCGAAATGTCGGACTGCCGTCAAACGTCTCCCAGTTACAGGTTACCCTGCAATGAATACCGGGGCGGGCCAAGGCCCGCCCCGATTTATTCTCTTACCACTGACGCGAGATCGAAAGGCTGAAGGACGTCCCTACGTCATAGGTATCGACCGGCAGCTCGACCGTGTCGTCAGACTGGGTCGCCTCATAGTCATCGCCGAGGATGTTGCGGACAGAGAAACTGAAGTCCCAGTCAGCATCGGCAACAAAGACCGTGCGGCTGTAAACCAGGTCGAGCGAGGACGGTACATGCTCGACGATTTCCGGCAGATTGTCGGAGAGGTTTGCAACAGCACGCGTACGTTCACCCGTGTAGTTGTACAGGAGTGCACCGCGTGCGCGGCCGTCATGGGTTTCGAAACCGACCTGGAGGTTGAACAGGTGCTCGGACTGGCCCTGCAGCGCGCGACCGTCTTCGATGAAGCCGGCTGCGTTGAGGGACAGGGCCTGCGGCTGGCCGAAGGCGCCCTGGGCAACAATCACATTCCCTTCAGCGGAAACTTCCGACTGAATGTAGGTGTAGTTGGTTTTGAAGAACCATTCACGGTCCGCAAACATCGCACCCTGGAAACGGTTGGAGAGGTCGAAGGTCTTCTCGAATTCGAACTCTGCACCCGTCAGCGTGGCTTCCGGAGCGTTGATGAAGGAGGTGTTCAGACCATCACCGATCGGGATGATGAATTCCTCGATCGGGTTTTCCATGATCTTGTGGAACGCACCGACGGTGAAGAACTGATCACGACCGAAATAGTATTCCAGGCGGGCATCGAAGCTTTCGATCTCGGTGTTCACGAGGAACGGGTTACCCTGGAAGCGCTGGTCGGTATCGGTGTTGAAGAATTCTGCGAACGCCAGCTCGCGGAATTGCGGGCGGGCAATCGACTGCGAGTAACCGGTCCGCAGCTGGATATTGTCAGCAAACGTCCAGGTCAGGGTCACCGCCGGCAGGGCATATTCTTCAGCGATCGGCGCCGTATCCACACCGTTCGGCACACCCGGAGGGAATGCGAAAGTGTCTACGGACTGCGTGCCGTCTTCGAAGCGGACGCCAACGGCGGCGCGAACGAAGTCGGTCAGCGCAATGTCGGTGCCGACATAGTAGGCCTCGACGTCGAGCTCACCCCGATAGGCTTCCGGGAAAGTCACACCGCCGGTCTCGACCAGGCGCAGACGCTCATCAACGATGTTC
>JAYZXG010000120.1:0-6915 GCA_036141435.1 Pseudomonadota bacterium
TGTGCGCGTCCGGGTAATAGGTCTCGTCCGTCAGGTTCTCTACATTGAGCTGCAGAACGGTCTGATCCGTCAGGTCATAGAAGGCTGCGGCGTCGAAACGCGTGAAGGACGGAACCAGGACATTATTGTCCTCGCGCACAAAGAATTCGTCCTGGTGCACCATGCCGATCGCCAGGCCGAGGCGGTCGGTGGCCTGATAGCGGCTCCACAGCGAGACCATGTGCTGCGGCGTCTGACGGGTGGCATTGCCATCATTGCTGCCGCCGTCGACCTCGCCCTCGAGATAGCTGTAGCCCGCATTGATGGTCCAGCCATCCATGACCACGCCAACCAGCTGGATCTCGAAGCCTTCGGTGGTGCTTCCCGGAACGGTGATCACCTGCGACGCGTCATTGGGGTCAATCGAGGTGAACAGGCCGCGATCGAGGCTGAAGGCCGCGGCCGTCAGGCTGAGGTCGGACCGGATGTCCCACTTCAGGCCCACTTCGTGGTTCTCGAAGGATTGCGGGCGCAGGCTCTGCGACGTCGTTGACAGGGTCAGGAACTGGTCGCCCGCGCTGGGCAGGAAGGTTTCCGAATAGCTCGCATAGATCGAGACGTGGTCCGCCGGTTTCCAGACAAAGCCGAAACGCGGGGAGATTTCCTCATCCGTGCGGGCACGACGGCCGTCATCGGTCGCGGAGTTCATGTCAGCGATGCGGTCATAGACAGCCACATCGAACTGGTCGAAGCGGGCGCCGACGACAAGCTTGAAATTGTCGGCAATGTCGATCTGGTCCTGGATGTAGAAGGACACGAATTCGACGCTGGATTGACGATCGCGAACCGGGGTCGCGAACGAGAAGTCGGGCACCACCAGCGGGTTCGACATGTCGATGGTGATGCGGTCGTCATTGCTGTCCACGAACAGCGTATCATTGCGCAGGTTGTGGGTTTGCTGGTCACCATACTCGGCGCCGATCAACAGCGTGTGGCCGAACATGCCGGTCTCAAACTCGCCGATCAGGTTGCCCTGGATAATCAGGTTCTCGCGCTGGGTCGGGTCCTGATAGCCATCCAGAGTCACGGTCTGCGGCGTCGACGCCGCGTCAAACCCGGCCGGATAGATATTCTGGTAGAGCTTGTCGTAATCCGCGTATTGCGCCGTCAGATTGCCGCGCAGCATGCTGTTGAACGTATGATCAAAGCGGGCGCGCAGGATGTGGGCTTCCAGCGTTGTGTAATTCTCCTCGGGGTCACCGAAGAAGGTGTCGGTATAGCCCTGGACCGGGACGTCGGGCGCGCCGGTAACCGTACCGGACGGCACGCCGCGATCCACGATACGGTCATCATTGAGATACTCATAGAAGAAGACGGCCGACGTATCCGCGTTCATCTCGTAGCGGAAGGTCGGGTTGATGCCGTAGCGCGTCCCCTCATAGAAATCGCGGTGATTGTTGAGTTCTTCAACAAAAGCGTTGAGGCGCAGCGCGGCGTCGCGGGAGACCTCGACATTGGTGTCGCCAGCCAGCTCGTAGCCGCCAAAGGTGTCAAGGCTGGCATTGAGGCTGGTGAAGGTCTCGCCAAGCTCCGGCTGCTTGGTCACGCGGTTGATGACCCCGCCGCCACCGCCGCGACCGAACAACAGCGCGTTGGAGCCGCGCAGGATCTCGACCTGCTCCAGATTATAGAGCGGGCGATAGTACTGTACGTCGTCGCGAATACCGTTGAGGAAGAAGTCGGCCGTCGTCTGGTTGCCGCGGATATTGATGGCGTCGCGGTGCGCTTCACCCTGGCTGATCGACAGGCCCGGCGTATAGCGCAGGATGTCGCCGAGATTGGTGAAGCCCTGTTCCTCGATCTGGGCGCTGGAGACAATCGAGAGGCTCTGCGGCACGTCGATGATCGGCGTCGGCGTCTTGACCGAGTCCAGCTGGTCCAGGGACAGGAAACGGCCCTGGACGGTGATCTGATCCTGGATGTCCTGAGCGTGGGCACCGGCAGCCATGCTGGCGCTGACGAGCATGCTCGAGAGGATGAGACCCAATTTCTTGTACATAACGCGACCTTGTCAATGCGAGTGATTTTCAAGAGCGGGTCTATACCCCTGCGAATGGATTGCAAGAGCAGTTTTGCAGGCGGGAACAAAATGTCGCGGATTGTGGCTTTGAAGTCGCGATCTGCGCGCCAAAAAAAAGGCCGGGAAATCCCCGGCCTCTCTTCGCTGTGACTGTGCAGATTACTCTGCGACCGGTCGAACGATGTCGTCGCCCAGATTGGCCATCACATCGCGTGCATCAAAGGCGCGCGGGTGGTCGGGCTTGTCACCATTGCCCATGACGATCTCGGCGCTGGCCTCGAAGCGGGTGATCTCCCGCTCATGGAAGTCATCCCAGAACGGATCGTGGAGGCCTCGCCAGCCCCAGCGCGGATGGAAATAGGCGTAGCGAACAGAGAAGCCGCCATAGCGCGGGTGCCGGCCCAGCGTGCGGGTCTGCGAGTCCACGGCGCGCTCGACCAGTTCGAAATAGTCATAGCCCTGTTCAACCGTCAGCTCGGCGCTGCGATACAGCAGGTAAAGCTCGACGGTTTCGCGATCGGTGAGGGAGTTGCCACCGAATGAAACACGGAAGCGGTTGCGTTCAATCTGGTTCTCGTCATAGCCCCAGCGCGACCCGGCCGCTTCCTGATAGGGGGTCGGCATGGCTGCACATGCGCTCAAACTGGTCACCAGGGCCAGCGACAGGAGAATGCGTTGCATCTGAAACTCCACCAAAATCGTCCTCGCAGACGAATTATGACCGGATCACCGGCGGATGGAAGGGCTCAGACGATAAAACTCGCGTGCAATTCGTCGCAGACGTCTAGTTGAGGCGGAGCTCGATATCGGCGCGTGACCATTCGGCCGGGCCGACAAGGCCCCGGTGGGCGATCCGGACCGTATGGATGACCGCGTGTATTTCCTGTCGCCAGAAATCCAGGAAACGCAATAGCCGCGGATAGCGCGGGGCGAGGTCCTGGGTTTGCCAGAGAAAGCTCTGCAGCAAGCTGGGGTGGTCCGGCAGGTAGTAGAGGATTTCGGCCGTGGTGAGCCGTTTTCCCGTCAGCTGGGACGCAAAGTCCCGATCAATCTCCATCATCCTGGCCTCCTTTCGCTCAGCGTGGAGTGCTCCAAGATTATGAGAAACTGTTGAACAGACTCTGACTGCGGTGTTTACCTTAGATCCATCTCCAGGATGGCCGTCGCCGGGCGCTCCTGCTCGGGATCGCTGCCATCTTCTGGAAAGAGCGGCCAGGCGGCATTTGCGACCAGCCATGCCCGTCCATCTGCAAGGTCCACCAGCGTCGGCTCGGTGCCCGGTGTCATGTCGACATGGTCACGCAGCAGGACCTCGACATTGTCGACGGCAGTGCCGTCGGCATTCAGGTCGATCGCCATCATCTGGTGGGGCCGGCTGCCATTGCGAACGGCCACCAGCCGACCGTCCCGCGTGTTGAGCAGACCGTCGATGCCGATCAGGGAGACGTCATTGGGGCGGACCAGGCTGACGCTTCCATCGCCCAGGTCCACGCGCCAGATCCCCATCGCGTAGTCGGCGACATACAGCGCTCCGCGTGCCAGCGCGACGCCTTGCAGGCTGACAAAGCGCGGGTCTTCCGCCAGGACTTCAAGATTACCGGAGACACTGTTGAGCACATAAACCCGCGGGGCGCGGCTGTCGGACACGTAGACCATGCCGTCCCGCACCACGAAGTCGGCCATCTGCTGGGCGCCGTCAATTTCATAGCGGCGGTAAAGCTCGCCCGTCATGAGGTCGAAGGCAAACAGGGCCGTGCCCTCTGTCTCGCCCTCCTCGAGCGGCGTTTGCGGCACGACGCCGGACGCGGCCCACACCATCCGGGTGCGGTCATCCACGGCAATGCCGAACACCGACCACAGCCCGTCCTCGCGGTCGGCGAACACGATCGGCTCGTCCCGCGCAAAGGGTTCAAGCAGGATGATTTCGCGGCGTGCAACGGATGACAGGAACAGGCGATCCGTCTCGATATCCATCGCCACGCCCTCGATCAGGGCATCGGGCATGTCGATACGCGCAATGCGTTCCGCGCGCCCGACCGGCGCTCCATTGGCTTCAAGGGCGGTTTGCAGGGCATCGAAACGTGCGGCGTCCGCGGCGCGCAGAAGGTCCTCGCCGGAGGAGGCATCGAAGACCAGGCCTGCCGCGACCATGCGATCAAGCGCATCAAAGGCATCCTCGGCATGCTCGGCGCGCCGCGCCACGATGAACAGGCCGCGCAGGATTGCCGGATGTCCGGGCTTGAGCGCCAGCGCGGCCTCGAGCGTGCGTTTGGCCGCTTCATGATCTCCCTGGCCGATATAGCTGTTGGCCAGCCCGAACAACTCGCCCGCCACGCTCTGCGGCGTCGGTGTGTCGGTGTCCTGCGCCGTGGCAGGCAGGGCCAGGCCCAGCGTGGCCACGAGGGCCAGAAGATGGTGTCGCACAGTAAAACTCCCCGGCAAACGCACCCCAAATGCGTTCAGAGACCCAGTTTATCAAAACCCGGCCTTGCCTCCAAAGCTCCGGATCATGACGAAACTGTTATTGACCGCGTGTGAACGCGTCTAGCGGCTCAGTGACCCGTCGATGACATAGGCGAGGATCTCGGCCACCTGCTCCGGCTCGGTGCAGGTGGCCAGGGCCGCCGCATCCACTTCCTTCATCGGATGGGTCAGGCTGTCATCGCGCAGGGTAATCAGCGGCGTCCCGATGGCTGCGGCATAGCCCGCATCGAAGGCAGCATTCCACTGGCGGTATTTTTCACCGAAGCGAACCACGACGACATCGGCGCGATCGAGCAGTGTCCGCGTACGGATCGCGTTGATCTTCGCGCCCTTGTTGTCGCGCCAGAAAGGCTTGTCTTCCTCGCCGAGGATGACTGCACCACAATCGTCACTGTCCTCGTGCACGGTGACCGGGCCGACAAAATCCACCGGCAGGTTCATGGCCTCCACGGCGCTGGCGATACGGTCGCGCCAGTCGGTGTGGATCTCGCCGGACAGATAGACGGTCCAGATTGCTTCGCTCATCGTGCTGTTCCCGTACTCAGGTGGATTTCGCCCTCGTCCTCGACGGGGCCGGTCATGATGATGTGGTTGTCCTGCTCGCGCCACTCAATGTGCAGCTCGCCGCCATCCGCCATGATCGAGGCCTGCCGATCGGCCAGCCCCCTGCGGTGCGCGGCGACCAGGGTCGCACAGGCCGCCGTGCCACAGGCCAGCGTGATGCCGACACCGCGCTCCCAGACGCGCAGGCGAATATGCCGGCGATCATAGATCTGCGCGAAACTCGCATTGACCCGCTCCGGGAAGACCGGGTCCAGCTCGACTTCGGGCCCCAGCCGGTCGACCGGGAATGTCTCGACATCTCGGATAAAGAAGACGGCGTGCGGATTGCCCATATTCACGGCCCCCGGCCGGTCAATGACCAGTCCGGCAGCCTCGAAGCTGACATCCATTTCCCGCGTGTCCATTTCGCGCGACAAGGGGATGTCCTGCCAGTCGAGGCGAGGCTCTCCCATATCGACACTGACCTGCATCTGCCCGGTCTGGCTGGCAAATAACAGCCCCCCGGCCGTCGCCACTGCGACCGTATCGGCTCCGCTTTCCTGCAGCAGCACCCAGCCGGCAGCGCGAGTGCCATTGCCACAGGCGCCGACCTCGTCGCCATCGGCATTCCAGATCCGCATGAAGGCGTCGCCCGTATCGCTGTCTTCCAGCGCCAGCAATTGATCAAAGGCGTGCTGGCGCGCCCAGTGGCGCACGGTTTCCGCACCGATTTCCAGCAGGCCAGCCTGGCCCCGGACATCGATGAGGATGAAGCGGTTGCCCGCGCCGTTCATTTTTCTCGCAATCATGTGCTTCGCATACCGCCGAGGCCGCTTTACGTCCAGCACCGGTCTGGTCTTAACTGCGCGCAGACACAATCGAGGGGAGTTCGAGATGCCGAGACGTATCACGACCTGGTCAGCCGCACTTGGTGTGCTGGCGATCGCAGCCTGCAGCCCAACTGAACCGGGAGGTCAGGAAACAGTGGCCACTGAAACTGAAGCGGAAACCGGCGGACGCCAGATCGTCCAGATCGATCCGAGCAATGACCCGCGGGTCTGGCTGGAAGAGGTCGAGGGCGAAGAGGCGATGGCCTGGGTCGAGGGTCAGAACGAGCGGACCTATGAGCGTCTGCAGGGCGATGCCCTCTATGACACGCTCTACAACGAGGCGCTCGCGATCTATGAGAGCACGGATCGTATTCCCTACGGTTCCTTCTATGCGGGCTATGTCTGGAATTTCTGGCAGGACAGCGAGAACACGCACGGCCTGTGGCGCCGGACATCGCTGGAAAGCTATCTCAGCGACGATCCCGACTGGGATGTGATCCTGGATCTGGATGCCCTCTCGGAAGCCGAGGGTCGCAACTGGGTGTGGCGCGGGTCCAATTGTCTGACGCCGGATTATGATCGCTGTATCCTGACGCTGTCGGACGGCGGTTCCGATGCAGCGGTGCGCCGCGAATTCCTGATCTCCGAACGCGCCTTTGTCGAGGACGGCTTCATTACGCCGGAATCCAAGGGCGGTATTGACTGGATCGACGAGAACACGGTGATGATCGGTCTCGCCATCGGCGAGGAAGACAGCACGGATTCCGGTTATGCCAGTGTCGCCTATCGCTGGGAGCGGGGCACGCCGTATGAAAGCGCCACCGAGATCATCCGCGGGGATCGCACGGATGTCGCCATGTGGGGCTTCCGCATGGAAGACAGCGACGGCACGGCCTACATGATGATGAGCCAGGCCGTCACCTTCTATGACTCGGTGTACTGGCACCTGCCCGATGGCGGCGAGCCGATGCAGATGCCGCTGCCGGCCAAATCGTCCCT
>JAYZXG010000121.1:0-7296 GCA_036141435.1 Pseudomonadota bacterium
CCTCCGAAACACTCCCCATTATACCGCAAAAACACACGGAAGGGGAGCGTTTCGTTTCTTAACGCCACCACTAACCTCCCAGCTTGCCGTTTGGGCCCGGGAGGGGTATCGCTCGCCCCAATTGACGGAGAATCCCATGCCCAAACTCGTCCTGGTCCGTCACGGCCAAAGTGAATGGAATCTGCAGAACCGCTTCACCGGATGGGTGGATGTGAACCTGACCGCCGAGGGCGTTGCACAGGCACAGAAATCCGGCGAGCTGTTGAAGGCTGCCGGCTTCGAGCCGGATCTCGCCTTCACCTCTGTTCTCAAGCGCGCCATCAAGACGCTGAACTTTGCCCTGGAGGGCCTGGAACGCCTGTGGGTGCCGGTCGAGAAATCCTGGCGCCTCAACGAGCGTCACTACGGCGGGCTGGCCGGGCTGAACAAGGACGAGACCCGGGCCAAGCATGGCGATGAGCAGGTTCACATCTGGCGCCGCTCCTTCGACACACCGCCGCCGGCGCTGCCGGAAAGCCATGAATATCACCCGCTCAACGACAGCCGTTATGCCGGTATTGATCCCGCGCTCCTGCCGGCGACCGAGTCCCTCAAGACCACGCTCGAGCGGGTCGAGCCCTACTGGCAGGACACCATCCTGCCCGCGCTGACATCGGGCAAGGACGTCATCGTCGCCGCCCATGGCAACAGCCTGCGGGCCCTGGTCAAACTGCTGTTCAATGTTTCTGATGACGACATCATGGGCGTCGAGATCCCGACGGGGAATCCGCTTTTGATCGAGCTGGACGAGACAGGGACTGCACCGGTCTCCGCAGCCTATCTCGACCAGGACCGCGCGCAGGCGCTGCCCGAGCTGCCCGCGTGACACACCACCTCACGGATCTTCGCTGGATGTCCCTCGCCATCGCCGTCGCCCGGGGGCAGATGGGACGGACAGCGCCCAATCCCGCCGTGGGGTGCGTCCTCGTCCGCGACGCCCAGCTGATTGCAACGGGCGCTACCGATGATGGCGGGCGTCCGCATGCCGAGCGTCGAGCCCTGGACCTGGCGGGAGGCCTGGCAGAAGGCTCAACCGCCTATGTGACCCTGGAGCCTTGCGCTCATCACGGACAGACACCGCCCTGTGCGGAGGCGCTTGTCGCTGCGCGTGTCCGCCGTGTCGTGGTCGCGTGCATGGACGAGGACGAACGGGTTGCCGGCAAGGGTGTGGAGCGTCTGCGACAGGCAGGTATCGAAGTGATCACCGGATGCGGCGAGGATCTCGCGGCTCCGCTCTATACAGGCTTCTTCCATCGGCTGCGTCACGGCCGTCCGGCCTTGTTCGTCGACCAGTTTGATCAGGGCTTTGACGGCGCGCTGGAGCAGGTCGACCTCGCAGAGCTGAGCGACACCCTGCATGCCCTTGCCCGAGCAGGCGCCAGTCGAATTCGCGTGGCACCCGATCACCCCCTGCTCCTTGAAGGCTACCTGCAAGATCACCTAGGCCACTGAAACACCTGTCGTTAACGATCTTGGTTTACCATCCTGAGAGTTTCAATTCTCGTCAGGACTCGCCCTATTGATGGCCGACCGCAAGATCGAACATACGCGCCTCGA
The DNA here is from genome assembly GCA_036141435.1 of Pseudomonadota bacterium. Classification (GTDB taxonomy): domain Bacteria; phylum Pseudomonadota; class Alphaproteobacteria; order Caulobacterales; family Maricaulaceae; genus Maricaulis. The sequence continues at coordinate 1,597 of JAYZXG010000121.1, forward strand.
CCAGATGACCGTTGACGCCATGTGCGAACGGCATGAGAGGCTGTGGTCCGGCCGTGCCGGCGGCGCACGCGCCAGCTTTGCCTATACGATTGTGGAGGGCCTCGACCTGTCCGGTCGTGACCTGTCGGACGCGGACTTCTCCGGCGCTGTCCTGCGCAATGCGAACTTGTCCGGATGCACGCTGAACAGTGCCAATTTCTTCGCCGCTGATCTGCGCCAGGCCAGCCTGGAAGGCGCCTCCCTGCGGCGCGCGGACCTGCGCGGTGCGGTGATGCGTGGCGCGAACCTGACGGGCGCCGACCTGACCGAAGCCGACATGCGTGAAGGCGCGATCGCCGAGATCGACAAGGAAAAGGGCCTCGCGGTCCTCAAGCACAAGACCCAGGAAAACGACGCCGGCCAGGCGAACTTTACCGGCGCCAACCTGTCCCGCTCGAAAATGGCAGGCATCGCGGCACAGACCGCCGACTTCACCGATGCCATGTTGCTGGGCGCGCGCATGATCCGCGCCAACCTGCGCGGCTCGTCGTTCCAGGGGGCCAATCTGGAAGGTGCGGACCTGTCCGGGGCCGACCTGACCGATGCCGATTTCAAGGACAGCGTCATGATCGGCGTCAAGACCGTCATGGCCAAGACGTCCGGCATGAACACCGAGGGCGCGCTGACCAATGAGCCTGTCGGGATTGATCCCAATGACATGGACCAGCCGATCGCCCAGCAGATTGCAGAGCATGTGAAATGGTGTGAGACGGACGGCCGCGAAGGCAAGCCGTCGCTGTTCGACGGCACCGATCTGCGCGGGCTGAATTCGCTGGCCGGCAAGACCCTGACGGCCTTCCACGCCCGGGGCGCCACGCTTTACGGGCTGGATCTGGAAGGCGCTCAGCTGCAGGGCGCTCGCCTCGAGCGCGCTGACCTGCGCATGGTCTGCCTGCGCGGCGCCGACTTGCGCGGTGCCGACCTGACCGGCGCGAACCTGAATAATGCCGATCTGCGCGATTGCCGGTTCGGACCGCTGCTCCTGGAAGGCAACCGCGTCCTGCCCGCCTCCCTGGCCGGCACCAAGGCACGCTATGTTGACCTGCGCGGCGCAGATCTCCGGCAGGCCAAGGCCACCGGCGCCGACTTCTCATATTCGCACCTGGACGGCGCCAATGTGAAGGATGCCCGTTTCAGCGGTTCCTGTTTCACCGGCACCACGGTCAGCGAAACCTTCCTGCAGGAAGCGGCGGAAGTTGACGGCGCTGTCGACCTGGACGCCGCATAAAAAAACGGCAGACCTCTCGGTCTGCCGCTTCTTCGTCATTGGAGGGTAAGACTGACAGCTGGGGCTTAGGCTGCCTCTGTTTTACCGCCCTTGATCAGTTTGGCCTTGGGCGCGCTTTCGGTATTGATCGCGATGCTGCGCGGCTTGGCGGATTCCGGAATTTCCCGCACGAGCTGGACCGAGAGCATGCCGTTGCGGAGTTCCGCGCCGGACACGATCACATGGTCTGCCAGGTGGAAACGGCGTTCAAAGGCGCGCTCGGCAATCCCGCGATGCAGGAAGCGGCGCGGATCGGCCTCGGTCTTTTCCGCAATTCGTCCTGTCACGGTCAGGACATTGCCCTGGACCTCGACCGACAGATCATCATCAGAGAAACCGGCAACGGCGAGTTCGATGAGATACTCATCCTCAGCTACGTGCTGGATATTGTAGGGCGGGTATCCCTGAGACTCGACCTTGGTGGCGGAGTCCATCAGGTCCGCGAGACGATCGAAACCAACGATGGAACGATAAAGCGGGCTAAAATCTACTGTACGCATATTCCTCATCCTCAATTGAGCGATAAGACCATCCAGCGAACCATTCGCCGGATTTCAGCCAACCTGCCCGGAGCACCGATGCTTTCGCGTGCCGTGCGGCGCAGGTCTGGGGCCCCGTTGCGGCGACCCGTGACAATCAGATGGGTAGCCGGATTTCGACCTGCAACCCCTCGCCTCCAAAAAAACTTGTTTGCCTTGCTACCGGCTGCCGACTACCTATTGCGCAACACATGAACAGGAGTCCCCGATGTCTCGTTTCCACCTTCTCGTTACCAGTGCTGTCGCGCTGTCTCTCGCCGCATGCGGATCCGCCGAACAGGACATGGAACCCGCCGCGGACACGACAGCGGTCGACACGGCGCAAGGCGAGGTCGCGGTTATCACGGACAGCCTGCCGCAGGACATCGGCGCCGCGGTTGCCGCCGACTGGCGCGGCGAGCGTGCAGACCGGGATGAGTGGCGTAATCCAGCCGCCACACTGGAAGCCCTGCAGGTCGACCCGAGCGCCACGATCATGGAAATCTGGCCCGGCGGCGGTTGGTATGCCGATATCCTGATGCCGTGGGTCAACGGAAATGGCGGCACCTACATCGCGGCGCACTTCCCGGCGGAGGGATCCAGCGAAAACCGTCAGCGATCCCGCGAACGCTTTGTAGAACGCTATTCAAACGCCGAGCGCTATGGTGACTTCGAGCTGGCAAGCTTCGACCACAATACAGGACCGATCGTCGAGCCCGGCAGTGTCGATACCGTCCTGACCTTCCGCAATGTTCACAACTTCCTGATGGGCAATTACGCGGAGAAGGCTTTCGCCGATTTCTACGCCGTATTGCGCGAAGGCGGCACGCTGGGTGTTGTCGAACACCGCCTACCTTCAACCCGTGAACAGGATCCGCAGGCCAATTCCGGATACGTCCAGGAGGCCTATGTCATCGCCCTGGCAGAAGAAGCCGGTTTTGAACTGGTGAGCTCGTCGGAAGTCAATGCCAACCCGGCGGATACGGCAGACCACCCGTTCGGTGTCTGGACGCTGGCGCCGAGCCGCCGCTCCGCACCGCGGGGTGAAGAGCCCGCAGCAGACTTCGATCGGGCCGGTTACGATGCGATTGGCGAGAGCGATCGCATGACCCTGCTCTTCCGCAAGCCGGTCAGCGAATAACAGACCCTAGTCCGTGGCGACGTGTTTGAGGAAGTTGAGCGCCTGCTCGTGCAGCGCCTCACTTCCCGTCGCCACGACCTGACCGCCCTGCGCGGCCGAACCACCCGACCAGTTGGTGATGTAGCCGCCCGCGCCCTCGATGATCGGGATAAGGGCCTGGACATCATAGGATTGCAGGCCGGACTCGATCACAAGGTCGAGCCCACCCCCCGCAAGCATGGCATATCCATAGGCGTCGAAACCGAAGCGGTGCAACTTGCAGCGGCGCCGGATCATGTCGAACACGGCCTTCTCGTCGCTGTTGAACAGATAGGGGTCTGTGGTCGCCAGCATCGCGTGCTTGAACGTCGTGACCTTGCTGGTCTCCAGACGCCGGGTCTCGCCCTGATGCTCGAGCACTGAAGCATCCCGCGTCCCGATGAACCGCTCGCCGATATAGGGTTGGTCAATCACGCCGAGCTGTGGCTCGCCATCGATGGACAGCGCGATCAGGACCGTCCAGGTAGGCAAGCCGGCAATGAAGGCGCGTGTGCCATCAATGGGATCGATCACCCACTGACGGCCATTGCTGCTGGCCTGTGCGCCGAACTCTTCCCCCAGAATCGCGTCGTCAGGAACCCGCTCCGCAAGCACGCGTCGGATCGCCTGCTCGGCGGCCTTGTCTGCCTGGGTGACAGGATCAAAGCCCTCATCGAGCTTGTTCTCGATCGGCAGGGAGGTTCGAAAATACGGCCGGATGGCCTCGCGTGCAGCGTCGGCGGCGGCAGCAATGATGGCGCGGTCGTGATCGGTAATCATAAAGAAGCGCCTAGCATGGGCTCACGCCGCATGCCAGACGCATCTTGTCCCCCGAAACTCCATGACGCGACTCTTAAGCAGCGTCGTTTGCAGCTTCATCAGGCTCGAGCGATTTCGCGAGCTCAAGCAGACGCTTGCGCGGCCGTTCGCCGAGCCGGTAATAGGCGCGGATCAGGTCGACAGTTTCTTTCTGCGAGAGCACATCGGCAGCCAGGCTATTGCCTTCATTGGCGGCCTGGTCGCGTTGCGACAAGCCCTCGTAGAAATACTGCACCGGGACATCGAGCGCTTCAGCCAGCTCAAAGAGACGGCTCGCGCTGACGCGGTTGGCGCCGCACTCATACTTCTGGATTTGCTGGAACCGGATCCCTACGGATTCGGCGAGTTGCTGCTGCGTAAGCCCCAGCAGACGGCGCCGGCGGCGCAGTCGTTTACCTACATGCAGATCAATATCATTCGTCATAACTACTCGCGGCCTCGTCTTCGCGTATCAAATTGCGCCGCAATGGGACGCACACCTCACAGGGGAGCAAAGCGCGTGCCGGGCGAAGACACTGCCTAGTGTTCGCCTGAAATGGGCATGATTATGACAAGCGGAGATAAGGGGTGAGAGATTCGCGTATAGCGCTGATAAAGTTGGAGAATTCACCCGAGAAGCGATCCAGTCCCTCAGTAGGTGAAACGCGACCTTCATCCAGATAGAGGCTCCGATTGACCTCGATCTGCACCACATGCACGCCCGATTCGGGACGCCCATAGCTCTCTGTGGTGAAGCCGCCGGCATAGGGAGTGTTCCTAACCGTTACAAACCCCTGTGCGCGAAACTGGTGCTCGACGATATCGCAGATCGCCGCACCGCTGGAACGTCCGAACCGGTCCCCGATAACAATATCGGCTCCGCGCGAGCTTTGATGCGGCATCGAATGCACGTCGAGCAACAGCGCCGCACCGAAGCGATCGCGTGTCTCATCGATCATTGCCCGGAGCCGGTTGTGATAGGGCCAGTAACAGCTGTCCAGGCGTCGCTCGGCCTCGGCGAACTTCAACCGGCGGCCGTAAAGCTGTCGACCATCTGCGCTGATCCGCGGGATCACGCCGAGACCGGACGCGGTTCGACGCGAGTCCCTGTCGACCGACAATCGCACGCGATCCGAATACATCGCCGGGTCCAGTTCGCCGGGCGCCCGGTTCACATCCACGAAGACACGCGGGAAATTGGCCATGATCGTGGGAATGCCGAAATCGGGAACGTCCCGGATAATGCGGTCCACGTAGGCATCCTCCGAACGCCGCAGGATTGCCACGTCCAGGTGGGTCTGGCCCGCAAACCCCGTCTGGTAATCACGCCCGGAATGTGGGGAACTGACCAGCATGGCATGGGTCTGCCCGCCGACCGCAGGACATACCGTGACCGGACCGGCCTCGAGGTCCGGATTTGCCGTTGGCGCCATTGCGAGCGAAGATGTGGGAGTCGCGACCATGTGCGGAGATTGATCGGCTGCACTCCCCCGGTCAAGAGATGCAGCTTGTTCAGTCGGTTTTTACTTTACGCGTGTAGGGTGCGCCAAACCGTGACTTTACAAGGGTGGGATACAACCATGGCTAAGATCCTTCTGGCTGAAGACGACGACTCCATGCGGGACTTCCTCGCCAAGGCCCTGAAACGGGCCGGGCATGAGGTAAAAGTGTGCTCGGATGGCGAAGAAGGCCTGGACGCGATCGGAGACAATCCGGCGCAATTTGACCTGCTGCTGACGGACATCGTCATGCCCGGCGTTGATGGCATCGAGCTGGCACGCCGTGCGACCGAGGTCGATCCGGCACTCAAGATCATGTTCATCACCGGCTTTGCAGCAGTGGCACTCAATCCGGGCTCCGGCGCGCCGACCAATGCGAAAGTGCTGTCCAAGCCCTTCCACCTGCGTGAGCTGGTCGAC
>JAYZXG010000122.1:0-9962 GCA_036141435.1 Pseudomonadota bacterium
CCGTCACCGACATCAACAGGATGTAGGGCATCGTGATTTGCGTGAACAGTATGGCGAGGTTCAGGCGCAGCCCGTCTTCATCAATCGCAAATCCCGGCGCGATGACATACATCAGCCAGGGCATGGCGATGATGCTGACGACGACGAACAGGCTCAGCGCCATGATCATCACCGACAGGATTTCACGCAATAACTGGCGCGCCTTGTCCTCGCCCTCGCCTTCCAGGGTCCGCGCATAGAGCGGTACGAAGGCCGCATTGAACGCGCCCTCGGCAAACAGGCGACGAAACAGGTTGGGAAAGCGCAGGGCGACAAAGAAGGCCTCGGCCACGGGCCCCGTACCCAGTACCGCAGCGATCAGGATGTCGCGGGCGAAACCGAGAATCCGGCTGGCCATGGTGAACAGGCCAACAACAGCGGAGGAGCGCAGCAACCGCATGGTCTAGCGCAACAGGCTGGCGGGCGCGCGGGCAATGCCGCGCTGCGCCGCCTGTTCTTCGAGCTGAGCCTCGCCTTCGCTCAACACGTCCATCAGTGCTTCTCCCACCTCTTTTTTCAGCCCCTCATCGGTCAATTGGGCCCCGTCTCGCGTCACGTAGAACACATCCGTCGCCCGCTCGCCATAGCCGTCAATCCGGGCCGAATGCAGGGACAGACCCTGCTTGGCGATCGCGTCCGACAGGTCGGCCAACAGGCCCGGCCGGTCCCGGCCGGAGGCCTCGATCACCGTGGCGGTGTCGGAAAGCGCGTTGGAAAAATTCAGATACGGAGTGACCTGGAACGCCGCGTCGGACCGTTTCAGGCGCATTTCGCGCGAGCGTTCGACCGGTAATGAGCCGGCCGCCACGCATTGCAGATACCCCACCAGCGCATCCATCAGGTAAGGGTCATCGAACCCGAAGGGCTGGTTGGCCGCGTTCTGGATGTAGAAGATATCGAGCACCTTGCCCGAACGTGTGGTGTTGATCGTCGCGCCGACAATATCGGCGCCCCGCTGGGCCAGCGCCGCCACGAGGTCGGCGAACAGCCCGTCGCGGTCCTCGGCCCAGATCATCACTTCACTCGCCATGCGCCGGCGGTCCACTCGAATGGCCGCGGCGGCGTCGCCGTCCTCGCGCTGCATGGCCTGCCGGGCGAAAGCCGCATGTCGGAAACGGTCTTCCTCGGTCGATGTCACCCAATAGGTGTCGTCGAGCTCCTCGCGCCACCGCGCTGCAAAATCCGGGTGAATGCGCGCCAGGCGGTCACACACGCGGCTGCGACCGGCCTCGGCCTTCTCGTTCAGGGCCTCGCGCGCCAGCTCAACCGCATCGCCGGAGCGCTGCAGGACCGGCTCCACCGCCGCATAGAGATCCCGCATCAGCTGGGCCTTCCAGCCATTCCAGACGCCCGGCCCGACAGACCGAATGTCAACAACTGTCAGGATGGTCAGGAGCCGCAAACGCTCAACACTGCCAACAGCCTGGGCAAAATCGGCAATGGTTCGCGGATCCCCGATATCGCGTCGCTGCGCCGTGTCGCTCATCAACAGGTGGTTCTCGATCAGCCAGGCCACAAGCTCGCTTTCCTCGCTGTCCAGCCCCAGGCGTTCGCAAGCGGCCAGAGCCCGGGCAGCGCCTTCGATGCACTGATCGCCATTGCCCTTGCCGGTATCGTGCAACAGGACGGCGAGGTGCAGCGCCCGGCGGTTCTTGATCTTGCCGATAATCCCGGTCGACAGCGGATGCTCGTCGACATGCAGGCCCTGCTCGATTTCCCGCAACAGGCCAATCGCCTGCAGCGTATGCTCATCGACCGTGTAGCGATGATACATGTTGAACTGGGTCCGGGCGACGATATCGCCATATTCCGGGATATAGCGGCCCAGCAGGCCGGCTTCGGTCATCAGGCGCAACACCGCCATCGGGGCCGCCGAGTCGAGCAGGACCGCAAAGAAGGCCCGCGCTACGCGCGGGTCGCGCCGATAGTTCTCATCGACGTGATAGAGCGTGCGGCCGATCCGGGCGAAGGCCTCGGGGTGCAGATCGAACTGGCGCGATGCGGCGACATGGAAGAATTGCATCAGCTTGACCGGGTCGTCGGCAATCTGGGTCGGCGTCGCAAAATCCAGTCGGCCGTCACGCACGATGAAGTCGCCGGTATCTGCGCTGTCCGTGGACAACATGTTCGGCAGGAAGCGGGCCATGTTGCGCGGCTTCGCCTTGCGGGAATCCGCTTCCAGCTTGGAACACACCAGCCGGGTCAGCGAGCCCACATGCATGGCGGTGAAGAAATAGCGACGCATGAAACGCTCGACACCGCTCTCCGTCTCGGTGTCCTCGAATCCCATGCGCTTGGCGATTTCCGGCTGCAGCTCGAAGCTCAGCCGCTCATCCTTGCCACCGGAAAGCTGGTGCAGGTGAAACCGCACCGTCCACAGGAAGTCATCGGCGGCGACATAACGCTCGACATCCTCCACCGACAGCAAGCGGTCGCTGACCCAGCGTTCGAACGCATCCGCGCCGTAGAGGAAAATCGCCAGCCAGCGCATCAGCTGCAGATCGCGCAATCCGCCCTTGCCGGCTTTCAGGTGCGGCTCAACCGTATAGCGTGAGCGACCGGCCTTCTCGATCCGCGCATCGCGCTCGCGCAGCTTGGCCTCGACAAATGCGATCTCGTCACCGGAAACAACCTCGCTGCGGAACCGTTTTGCCAGCTTGCTTGCCCGTCCCGAACTTCCCGCCAGATACCGGAGTGACAACAGCGCGGTGCGCTCGGACGCGTCTTCGCGCGCCAGGTCCAGCGTTTCATCAATGGTTCGACAGGCGCCGCCGCCGACATCGATCTTGAGATCCCAGAGCGCGTAGAGGACGCGCTGCAGGAATTCATCCGTCTTCTCGTCGGCCTGGTCGGGCTTGATGAGCAGGAGGTCGACATCGGAATACGGGGCCAGCTCGCCGGCTCCGAACCCGCCCTGGGCACAAAACGCGACCCCGCGTGACCCGGTCGGGTCATCCGCCTTGAGCGAGTCGAACAGGGCGCTCAGACAAACCGACACACCATCGGACAGCGCATGGGCGGCCGCCGCGCCGCCATGATCGCCCGCCAGCAGCGAGCTCGAGGTCAGCTGAAACGAGTCCAGCGCGCTGCGAAGGGTCGCCAGCCCGGCCTTGCGGGCCGAGGGCGAGGCCCAGCCATCGCGAGCGACGGCCGAAGCCAGCCGGGCGCGCAATTTCAGGGATTCCAGAGAGGCAGGAAGGAGCGTCGCTGTCATGACATCTGTTTTAGAGCCGGGCGCCCGTGCCGTCACCTGTCTTTGGCGAGTTGTTTGAGCGCATAGACCAGATCCAGGGCCTCACGCGGTGTCAGGCTGTCCGGGTCGACCTCGGCCAGGCGCTCATCCACGGGTGACGGGCCCGCTGGCTCGACCACATCCAGCGCCGCGAACAGCGGCAGGTCGGCGAGCGCAGCCGCCGGCGCGCCCTCCGCTTCCAGCCGGTCCAGAATGGTCTGGGCCCGCTTGATCGCCACCTTGGGCAAACCGGCCCGGCGCGCCACCTCGATGCCGTAGGAACGGTCAGCAGCCCCGGGTCCAACCTCGTGCAGGAAGACCAGCTCGCCCTTCCATTCCCGGGCCTTCAGCGAGCAATTGCCGGCTGCGTCCAGCTCGTCGGCGAGGCGCGTCAGCTCGTGATAGTGCGTGGCGAACAGGGCCCGGCAGCCATTGATCCCGTGCAGGTGCTCTGCAGCCGACCAGGCGATGGAAAGCCCGTCAAATGTCGCTGTTCCCCGGCCGATCTCGTCGAGAATGACAAAGCTGCGCGCCGTCGCCTGGTTGAGGATGGCCGCCGTCTCGATCATCTCCGCCATGAAGGTGGAGCGACCACGCGCCAGGTCATCTGCCGCGCCCACGCGCGAATACAGTCGGTCTGCGATGCCGATGCGCGCCTTGCGGGCCGGCACGAAACAGCCGGCCTGAGCCAGCATCAGGATCAGGGCATTCTGCCGGAGATAGGTGGATTTACCCGCCATGTTCGGTCCGGTCACCAGCATCAGGCGCGGACCTTCGCCGCCCTCGCCATCGAGCTGGCAATCATTGGGCGTGAAGCGACCCTCGCCGGTCCGCGCCAGCGACTGTTCGACGACCGGGTGACGGCCGCCCTCGACCGTGAATACGGTGCCGGTCTCGATTTGCGGACGACAGGCCGCGGTATCGTTTGCCCACTCTGCGAGGGCCGCAGCGACATCAATCTCCGCCAGCGCCCGCGCGCACTCACGGATCACCGGCCCCAGCGCCTCGACCCGGTCCCGCAGCGCATTGAAAACTTCCAGCTCCATCGCCAGCGTCCGCTCGCCGGCGCTGGCAATCCTGGCTTCCAGCTCGGCCAGCTCGGTGGTCGTGAACCGAACGGCATTGGCCATGGTTTGACGGTGGATGTAGAGCTCTTCACACATCAGGGCGTCGGCATTCTTGGCCGTCACCTCGATGAAATAGCCCAGCACATTGTTGTGCTTGACCTTCAGCGTGGAGACCCCGGTCGCCTCGGCATAGGTCTGCTGCAGGCCGGCCACGATGCGGCGGCTCTCGTCACGCAGGCCGCGCGTCTCGTCCAGCTCCGGGCGCCAGCCCTCGGCGACAAACCCGCCGTCACGCGCCAAAAGGGGCGGTTCGTCGCGGATCGCGCGCTCCAGGTCCTCCACCAGTCGGGACAGCTCCACCTTGTCGGACAGGACAAGGGCCGTCACACAGGCGGACACTTCAGCGGGCATTTGCACCAGCGGATCGCCGGTCAGCCGCGCCGCCAGGGCCTCACCTTCGGCGAGGGTCGCCGACAGCGCCTTGAGATCACGCGGACCACCCCGGCCCAGCAACAGCCGTGAGAGGGCCCGTTCGGCATCGCCGGCAGCCTTGAGCCGGTCGCGCACATCCCGGCGCAAGTTTTCCTGCGCGAGGAAGAAACTCACCGCATCCAGCCGGGCCTCGATAAGCGCGGCGTCGGTCAGCGGCCGAGCCAGGCGCTCCGCCAGGCAACGCGCGCCCGGCGCCGTGACCGTTTCATCGATCGCGTCCAGCAATGAGCCCGCACGGGACCCTGACAATGTCCTGTCAATTTCGAGCGAGGCCCGGGTCGCAGGGTCGACCGCGAGGACACTGCCCTGCTTACCTTGGCGCGGCGGTGCCAGCTTGGCCGGAGCCCCTGCCTGTGACAGCGCCAGATAGTCCAGCAAGGCCCCCAGCGCGGACAGCTCGGCCCTGGAAAAATCACCAAATCCGTCGAGGTCCTGAACACCGAACTGGGCCTTCAGCTGACGCTGGGCCGAACCGGTATCGTATTTCGCCCGCGGCAGCGGCGTCACCGTGGCCCGCGCCGCAATCTCGATGGTTTCGGAATACCGGCTTTCCTCGACCAGCAATTCTGCCGGCGCCATGGCCGCGATCTCGGCCGGAATGTTCGCGGCCTCCACCGCTGACACGACAAACTCGCCGGTTGAGACCTCGGCCCAGGCAATCGCCGCCTCGCCACTGCCCGTGCGCGCCAGGGCCGCGATGCGGTTGGAGCGGCGCGGGTCGAGCAGACTGTCCTCGGTCAGCGTGCCGGGCGTGACAACCCGCGTGATATCCCGTCGCACAACGGCTTTTGAGCCGCGGGCCTTGGCGGCCTTGGGGTCTTCCATCTGCTCGCCGACAGCGACCTTGAACCCGGCCTTGATCAGGCGCGCCAGATACGCCTCGGCCGTCGCTGCCGGTACGCCACACATCGGGATTGGCTCGCCCTGGTGCTCGCCGCGCTTGGTCAGGGCAATGTCCAGGGCTGCCGCAGCACGCACGGCATCGTCGAAGAACAGTTCGTAGAAATCACCCATCCGATAGAAGAGCAGGGCGTCCGCCGGAGCCTGGGCGCGCAATTCCAGGAATTGCACCATCATCGGCGTCGCGCCCTCTGCAGACGGGAATGTCCGGTCTGTCGGAACAGGTATTGTCGTCAGTGCATTCATTGCGGCAGACACTTGCGAGGTTTCGGCTTGCGCGCAAGGGTGCGAAGCGGCTAGAGCGGCTATAGCAGTGGGAAAACCCCCGATTACCAAGGACATCGCCATGAATGACAGAACCAGCCCGGTTGAAGACGAAGAGGCCCTGGCCTTTCACCGTGAACCTGTCCCCGGCAAGCTGGCTCTGCAGCCGACCAAGCCCATGGCGACCCAGCGCGATCTGTCCCTAGCCTACAGCCCCGGTGTTGCCGTGCCGGTCAAGGCGATCGCGGAGAACCCGGACGCCGTCTACGACTACACCTCCAAGGGCAATATGGTGGCCGTGATCTCGAACGGCACCGCCATTCTGGGCCTGGGCAATCTGGGCGCCATGGCCTCCAAGCCGGTGATGGAAGGCAAGGCGGTCCTGTTCAAGCGTTTCGCCGATCTCGACGCCATCGACATCGAGGTCGAGGAGGAGGATGCCGACGCCTTCATCGAATGCGTCAAGCGCTTCGGCAATACGTTTGGCGGCATCAATCTGGAAGACATCAAGGCGCCGGAAAGCTTCATCGTCGAACAGCGCCTGCGCGAACTGCTCGATGTCCCGGTCTTCCACGATGACCAGCACGGCACCGCCATCATTTCCGCCGCCGGCATGATCAATGCCTGCCAGATCACCGGTCGCCGCATGGAAGACCTCAAAGTGGTGGTCAACGGCGCCGGAGCCGCCGGCATCGCCGTTCTGGAACTGATCAAGGCGATGGGCGTGAAGTCCAACAATGCCCTGCTGTGTGACAGCAAGGGCGTCATCCATACCGGCCGCGAAAACCTCAACCAGTGGAAAGCGGCCCATGCCGTGGAAACGGACAAGCGCACCCTCGCTGAAGCGCTGGACGGTGCGGATTGTTTCCTCGGCCTGTCGGTCGCCGGCGCCCTGACCCAGGACATGGTCGCCTCGATGGCGGACCAGCCGATCATTTTCGCCATGGCCAATCCGGATCCGGAAATCCTGCCGGAAGATGTGCGCGCCGTGCGTGACGACGCCATCGTCGCCACGGGCCGGTCCGACTATCCCAACCAGGTCAATAACGTCCTCGGCTTCCCCTACATCTTCCGCGGGGCCCTGGATGTACGGGCCCGGACCATCAATGAAGAGATGAAGATCGCCGCCGCCCAGGCGCTCGCCGCCCTGGCCAAGGAAGACGTGCCCGACGAGGTCGCCGCCGCCTATCACGGTGCCCGGCCGAGCTTTGGCAAGGACTACGTGATCCCGTCACCCTTCGATCCGCGTCTCATCTCCTATGTCCCGCCCTATGTCGCCCAGGCCGCCATGGACACCGGCGTCGCGCGCAAGCCGATCCCGGACATGAGCGCCTATCGCGCCTCGCTGGCCCGCCGTCTCGACCCGACCGCCTCCTTCCTGCAGCGCATCCAGGGTGCGGTGATGGGACATGGGCGCCGCATCGTCTTTGCCGAGGGTGAGGAACCGGCCGTCATCCGGGCCGCCTATGCCTTCCAGAACCAGGAACTGGGCAAGGCTGTGCTCGTCGGCCGGGAAGAGATCTGCCGCGCCAACATGCGCCTGGTCGGGGTGCCGGAAGATGCCATCGAGATCGTCAATGCGCGCCTTTCCGACCGCAATGCCGACTACGCCGAATTCCTCTACAACCGCGTGCAGCGCAAGGGCTATCTGCGCCGCGATGTCCAGCGCATGGTCAATAATGACCGTAACGTCTTCTCGGCCTGTATGGTCAAGCTGGGCGATGCGGACGGCATGGTGACGGGTACGACCCGCGCCTATGACGCCGCCCTGCGTGATGTCCAGCTGGTGCTGGACCCGGCCGAGGGCCAGCGGGTGATGGGCATGTCCATCGCCCTGGCCAAGGAACGCACGCTGTTCATCGCCGACACCAATGTCACGGAATTTCCCGACAGCGAGGCGCTGGCCGATATCGCCACGGAAGCCGCCGAGGCGGCCGAGGCCTTCGGCTTCACCCCGCGCGTGGCCTTCCTGTCCTATTCCACCTTCGGCAATCCGGCCGGCCAGCGCTCGGAGAAGCTCCAGCGCGCGGTCGAGATCCTGGACGAACGCGGCGTGGCATTCGAATACGAGGGCGAGATGAATGTCGATGTCGCCTTGGACAAGTCACACCGCTTCCTCTACCCGTTCTCGCGCCTGAAAGGTCCGGCCAATGTGCTGGTGATGCCGGCCATCCACTCCGCCTCGATCGCCACCAAGCTGTTGCGCGCCGGCGGTGGAGCGACGGTGCTCGGGCCGATGCTGCTGGGCTTTGAACGCCCCGTCCAGATCGCCCGCCTGGGCGCCTCGGTCAGCGAGATCACCCACCTGGCCACCCTGGCCGCCTACGACCCGGACGCCCATGAGGTTGAGGAAGCCGCCGGGGAGTAATTACTCCTCGACGGTCTCTTCATCGAGCGAACGAGTAGGTTTTGCGTTCAAGGCGAAGGGCGTAAGGATAATCGCTGGAATTCCCATCGCGGCGGCGATTAGGAAGAACACGACGTAGCCTTGAGCCTCAACCATCTGGCCGGACAAGCCTGCGACCAGCTTTGGAAGCAACATGAAAAGCGAGCTGAAAAGCGCGTACTGAGCTGCCGTGAAGGCCTTGTTGGTCAGTCCCGACATGTACGCAATAAAGACTGTGCCCGCGAACCCACCGGCCAAGTTGTCTGCGAAAATCGCGACCGCCAGATGCCAGGCCACTGGCTCGGTTTGGCTTGCGAGCCAGGCGAAAATGGCATTGCCAAGAACCGAAATGATGGCGCCCGTCAAAAGCATGCGCTTCAGGCCGAACTTTAGTGCGCCAATGCCTCCAACGAACGCGCCCAGTATCAAGACCCAGGGGCCGATTAGGCCCTTGATCAGCCCGACGGTTCCCTCTTCGAAACCCATGCTGCTGTACAGGGGCACCGCCATCACGCCCATCACGATGTCACTGAGGCGATAGGTGGAGATAAATGAAAGCACGATCACTGCTGGGAAACCGTACCGCCAGAAAAAGTCAACGAACGGCCCCGTCGCAGGATTAGAGATCCATTTTGAATCTTTTGGCAGGCGGCGAATAACTGGCACCAGGATCGCAAGCAGAACGAATGGCGCAGCGATCAGATAGAGTACAATATCTCGAATTAGCCCCCGAGTGAGCTCCACACCGAATGAGGCCAAAACCATCGGGACCCCACGCCCCAAAGCGGTCATTACCAAAACAACGGCAATCAGAGCTGCCGCGGTAAAGCCAATCCCAATCGCGATGCTTCTAATTGGATTTGTCGGTGATTGCGGGTTTTGCCCGTCAGGTTCGCCCGCCCACATAAAGCCAAGCGCCCCCACAAAGATCAGGACACTCATCACAAAATACGCTGCGTTAAACGACACCAGTTCTGCGATGAACAGGGACCCAGCGCCTGCGGCGATCATGCCAATCCGGTAACCCGCTTGATACATCGCTGAAAGCGGCGCTTGCTCATCCTCGTCCTTAGCAATTTCGATCCTCCAAGCATCGATGCTGATGTCCTGAATTGAGGACGAAAAAACGATCAGGAAAGAGAAGACGGCAATCCTGGACAAGTCGAGTGCAGGGTCGGACGTCCCCATGCCAAACAGTCCGGCGAATATGCCGACCTGGGCAACGAGGATCCACCCACGACGCTGGCCCAGCAGTGCCCCAAATCCAGGCGCCCTGAACCGGTCCATGAGCGGAGCCCACAGAAATTTCAGCGAGTAAGACAATCCGAACCAGCTGAAATACGCGATGACGGCCGTCTCAACACCACTTCGCTCCATCCAAAACGAAAGAGTGCTGAAATAGAGAAGAAACGGGAGACCAGCGGCAAAGCCCAGCATGAACATGCCAAGGAGCTTCGGTTTGAGGTATGCGCTTAGAGAGTCCAGCCACCCAGCTTGCGACGCCAAATGCGTATCCGACATGTCCTTGAAACTCCGGTCGTCTGAAACCTAACCCAAACTGGACCGTTTTTCCTTGTTGCAC
>JAYZXG010000123.1:0-13430 GCA_036141435.1 Pseudomonadota bacterium
CTTGCCGTCCGGCCCGAACAGCTTGATGCCGTTATCATGGTACGGGTTGTGCGAGGCCGTGATCATGACCCCGAGATCCGCACGCAGGGAACGGGTCATCTGCGATACAGCGGGCGTCGGCAGGGGGCCGAACTGGAAGACGTCCATGCCGACGGAGGTAAAGCCGGCCACCAGAGCGGATTCAATCATGTATCCGGACAGGCGCGTATCCTTGCCGATGACCACCGAGTGTCGCCCGGTATGCCGCGCGAAATAGCGGCCCGCTGCCTTGCCCAGGCGCAGAGCAGTCTCTGCGGTCATCGGGAAGGCATTCGTCAGCCCGCGGACACCATCGGTCCCGAAGTATTTCTTGCTCATGAAGGTTTCCCTGCTGCTTCAGTGAGGTATAGCCATCAGCGCACCGGCTGGAAAGCGCGATTTGGGCTGGACTGCATAGCAGGGCTCGGATACGGCTTGGGTAGATTTCCAGGGGTGATTTCATGACCAAGATTCGTAAGGCTGTCCTTCCCGTTGCCGGTTTGGGTACACGTGTTCTTCCGGCGACGAAGTCGATCCCCAAGGAAATGCTGCCCGTCTTCGATCGTCCGGCCATCCAGTATGTCGTCGACGAGGCGCTTGAAGCCGGCATCGAGCACATCGTTTTCGTGACAGGGCGCAACAAGGGCACCATCGAGGACTATTTCGACTCGGCCTACGAGCTGGAAGCCACCCTGGAAGCCAAGAACAAGGCCGACATCCTGGAGGAGGTCCGTGCGACCTGCCCCAAGGCCGGATCGATGAGCTTTGTACGCCAGCAGGCGCCGCTCGGACTGGGACACGCCATCTGGTGCGCCCGTGACATCATCGGCGAAGACCCGTTTGCGATCCTGCTGCCTGACGTTCTCATCCAGGGCAAGCCGGGCTGCCTTGCGCAGATGGTCAAGGTCTACGAACAGACCAACAGTAATGTCATTGCTGTTGACCCTGTGCCCGCCGATGAGGTGAACAAGTATGGCGTTATTGATCCGATCGAACGCCAGGGCGCGATGATCCGGATGCGCGGCATGGTCGAAAAACCGCCAGTCGCTGACGCCCCCTCAAACCTCGCGATCACGGGCCGGTACATTCTCAAAGGCGAAATTTTCCGCTTCCTCGAAGACCAGGCAGCGGGTGCCGGTGGCGAAATCCAGCTCACCGACGCCATGGCGCGGCTTATGGCACAACAGGATTTCTACGCGGTCGAGTTCGAGGGAACGCCGTATGATTGTGGCAGCAAGCTGGGTTATCTCAAGGCGACGCTGGGCATGGCCCTCAGCCACCCGACACTGGCAGCCAAGGCGCGCGCAACCATCAAGGCAGAGCTGGGCAACTGACGTTCGCGGGCGCGGTCATCACCGCGCCACTGAACCGTCGGCTCAACCGGCAGACCAGGTACGGAACCAGTCCGCGAACCGTCGCAATCCCGTATCGAGTGAAATGCCGGGACGGTAGCCATAATCACGCACCAGCTTGTCGACATTGGCATAGGTCCGCGTGACGTCACCCGGCTGCATGGGCAGCATCTCTTTGACAGCCTCCAGCCCGAACGCCTGCTCCAGGCTGGAGATCATGTCCATCAGCTTCACAGGCGAAGACCCACCGATATTGTAGACCTCATGTCGGCCCCGCTCTGGCGCATCATCGATGATCCGTACGAGTGGCTGAACAATGTCGTCGATATAGGTGAAATCGCGCTCCATCTCACCGTGATTGAAGACCTTGATGGCCTCGCCGCGCATCATGCGTTCGGCGAACAGCCAGTAGGCCATGTCGGGACGCCCCCAGGGACCGTAAACGGTGAAGAAACGCAGGCCAGTGGCCGGTATTGCGTAGAGATTGGAATAGGCCGCCGTCATCAGCTCGTCCGAGCGCTTGGTTGCGGCATAGAGCGACTCCGGTGCCTCGCTGGCATTCTCCTCGCGAAACGGGACTTCGGATTGTTCGCCATAGACAGAGCTGGATGAGGCGTAGACCAGGTGGCGCAGCCCCTCGCCCAGCGTCCGGGCCAACTCCAGGATCGTCAAATGCCCCAGCAAATTCGATCGCGCATAGGCGAAAGGCGCATCGATGGAATAGCGAACACCGGCCTGTGCTGCGAGGTGGCAGATTGCATCCGGTTTCCAGGGCGCTGTGACCGCCAGCACATCCTCGGTATCGGCCAGGTCGAGCTTGTGGAACTGGAATTTCTCGTCAGCCAGCAACTGATCCAGGCGGGCCTGTTTAAGGCGCGGATCATAATAGGCATTGAGATTATCGATCCCCAGGACCTCATGTCCTGCAGCAAGAAGAGCCCTCGAGGTATGAAACCCGATGAAGCCGGCTGCTCCGGTGACCAGAATTTTCAAGCCAACTTCCTCCGATTAAAACCGAAATCGATCCACACTGACGGTCTGGAACCCGATCTACCTGCCATACTCGCAGCTTATCTTTCGATCAACATCCTTTGGGACATAGCCTGTTGATCCCGGCCATGCACTGCATGCGGTAACCCCGGTCAGACGGCCCCGCGCGCGAGGTCTGAGCGCAAGGTGTGTTCGATGAGAGCCGAATTCAAATCCCGGCAACAGGCGAGAGATAGGTCAGGGTAACCGCTGCCCACGGACTACAAGGACAATTTCATAAAAAGGGCGACGGGATTGACCCATCGCCCTCTTGATATCGCGCTCAGAGAACTGCTCGAAAGGGCGTCTTAGCCGCCGAATTCTTCCAGGCTTGGCACACGACCGATGAAGTCGGTCTCGAACGGGATTTCGGATGAAATATCGTCGCCCCATTCCGGTGCATTGCCGCTCGGAGACACGACGAACCCGTCCTGGACAGGATTGGCCTTCACAGTGACATCCTGGAGAATATCCTGGACCTGGGCACCTTTCGCAGCACCGTCTGTCAGCGCATCCTGGACCTGGGCTCCCTTGTCCGCGATCGCAGACTGAGCCGCCACCGAGAGTGCGGCGAGGATGGCGTCCGCTCCCGCCGACGTATTGTCCAGATCATCAATGGCGCGCAGCCCGCCTTCCGGCGACCACTCGACATAGCTTTCCAGCAAATCGCGCAGCTCGGACTGATCGATATTCTGTGTCCGCAGATCGGCGAGCAGGTCGACAAGTCCAGCCGGTTCACCCTTGGTGTGAGAATGACCGAAGACTTCGTGGGTATCGCACTGGCCGGCAGCACAACAGATACATCCCGGATCCTGAACTTCGATGCTCAGTTCTCCGTCCCCATTTTCCTGCCCCAGCGGGAAACCCGTCGAGTCCGGAATTTCGGTGTCGTAGACGATATTCTCGACATCGATCAGTTCGACAACGCCATTGGGGCTGCCGGCTCTCAGATCGGTAACGACGGTATTGCCGGACCCGTTGGTCGTGACGGAATAGTCTGTGCTGCTGCCGGAGAAATAAGCTGTGTCATTCCCCGTTCCGCCGCGGAAGGTGTCATTGCCGGCTGACGCATAGAAGGAGTCATTGCCTGCATTACCGGTCAGCACGTTGTCGGCATCATTACCGATGAAGACCTCGTTGCCGGTACCACCGATGGCGTTCTCGATGACAACGCCCCGCGCAATGGCGACATTGCTGCGGCCACCCTGCACGTCCGAATACTCCTCGGCCCGCAGATCCAGCTCCTGGACACCGGAATAGCCGGAGAAGTCCAGCGTATCCGTGCCGCCATTATCGAAAATGGTGTAGGCGACAGCATTACCCCAGGCGGTCGCGTCGTAGATCGAACCCGCATTGGTGTTGTAGCCGTAGGTGGTGTCGCCGGTACGCGTATTCGTGGCACCGCCATACATGTTCTGGGCCGCGATGATGTCGGCCATCATCGGGGTCATCAGGAAAGCGAATGAGGCGTTCAGGTATGTGTTCTCGTTCTGCGAGAAGTACGACATGATCGTCGTCTGCCAGCTATCGTTCAGATAGATCGCATCGACGGCATAATCGGCTGAGCCATCATACGGTCCGGCGTGTCCCAGCCCCAGGGCGTGACCGACTTCGTGCATGTAGGTCTGGAAGGAATAGCCATCCAGATTCGTGCCATAGGTGTCGAGCCAGTCGGTTCCCACATTGACCGTCGCGCCGGTGAAGAAACCACCGGTGATGCCGCTCGGGCCGGCAAAGGCGCCGTCCTCGTCGTCATCAAACACGATCTGGCCGCCGCTCGAGACTTCCTGGAAGATAATGCCGGTGATCTCGGTCCAGGCATCCAGTGCAGCGCGCGCCAGGGTCTGGCCCGCGGCCGTCAGTGCCGTGATATTGACCGTCAGGGTGTCACCGGCAGATACATCCCAGCGTGCACCATTCCAGCCATTCTGGTTGAGATAGTCCGCGATCTGGTCATTCGTCCACTCGCCCAGCGGCTCGGTATGCTCGACGGAGAGTGTGTACTCACCGGTCGTGCCCGGTTGGGTGTCGCTCGTATAGGCACCGGCAGAAATGTAATAGGTGCCGGACGTCTGCGCCGTGAAGCCGAGCCGGGAATCCAGGACCACACCGAGCGAGATATCGTCATTCTCCGCGATCAGCGTGCCGGTGGAGTCATACAGGCGCAGATACGGGTCATCGAGATCATTGGCCCCCGTGCCTTCAAGGTTGAATTCATAGCGCTGGCCCGCGACCAGTTCGATACGGATCCAGTCCTGGTCACCCGCTGTTTCCAGATTACCGACATAGCTGCCGCCGGAGACCATGGAGACTGTGGTTGAATCATCCGCCGGGACCTCCGTGCCATCGCTGGCATCGCCAACGGTGACCGAGATGTTCTGGCTGACATCCTGGAAGCCGTCATTAATCGTCAGGGTGAATTCATAGACATTGTCCGAATTGCCATCCCCCGGCGCCTCGAAGTCCGGCGCGTTGACGAAGCTGACCTCACCCGTCGTGCTGTCGACCTGGAACAGGGAGGCGTCCGTGCCCGACAGGGAGAAGGTGATGGTGTCGCCTTCCTCTGCATTGGTCCACTGGGTGGCATAGGCAGAGGTCTGGTTCTCCGACACTGACGAGGATGTTCCAGAGACGAAGACCGGAGCCGTATTGCCCGTTGCTTCCGTCACGGTGACACTGACGCTCTGGTTCGTGGTGATCGCACCATCGTCGGCGGTTACCGTCACCTCGTAGATATTGTCATTGTCCGCATCACCGGGCGCATCGAAATCAGGTGCAGCGGTGAAGGTGACCTCGCCGGTACTCGAATTGATGCTGAACAGGGCCGCATCGGCTCCGGACAGGGAGTAGGTGATGGCATTGCCTTCGGGGTCGGTGGCCGACGCCGTGAAGGCTCCTGTCTGGCCCTCGACAACGCTGAAAGCCGTCGGCGAGGCGAAGACCGGGGCCTCGTCCACATTGGTCAGGGTGATGGAGACAACCTGGCTGTCGCTGAGATCCCCATCCGTCACCGAAACCGTGATCTGGTAGACACCGTCAGTATTGGAATCGTTCGGGTTTTCAAAATCAGGTGCCGAATTGAAGGTCACCTCACCCGTGCTGCTGTTGACAGAGAACAGCGCGGCATCCGTACCGGAGATCGAATAGACCAGTGTTCCCGAATTGTCGGCATCCGTTGCGGTGATCGTATAGGCCGCGGTCTGGTTTTCGGCCGCATTACCGGTTGCGCTCGACGTGATCACCGGCGGCACATCCGACACGTCATTGACGGTAATCGTGACCGCCTGGACGTCAGTGTTCACCCCGTCGCTGGCAACGAGATTGACCTCGTAGTCATTATCGTTGTTGGCATCCGCCGGGCTCTCGAAATCCGGTGCGCTGACGAAGGTCACAACGCCGGTATTCGCGTCGATGTTGAACAGGGCAGCATCCGCGCCTGTCAGCGAGTAGGTGACCGTGTCGCCATCAGCATCCGTGGCTGCGCCCGTGAAGGCCGCGGTCTGGTTCTCGTCCACCGAGAACGCGGCGCCCGAGGTTATCGCCGGGGCGTTGTCGTTCTGGTTGGTGACCGTGATCGTGACGTTCTGGCTGACCTGGTTCGAGCCATCACTGGCCGTAACCGTGATCTCGTAGTCATTGTCGCCATTGGCGTCAGCCGGGCTTTCGTAATCCGGAGCAGCGACAAAGGTCACTTCACCGGTATTGGCGTCGATATTGAACAGCGCAGCGTCGGCGCCGCTCAACGTATAGGTCAGCGCCTGGCCTTCCGGATCGGTGGCGTCGGCGTCGATCGCCGTGGTCTGGTTTTCCGCAACAGACGCTGTCGCGGCGGATGTGAAGCTCGGGGCCTCGTTGACATTGTCGACCGTGATGGTGACCGCCTGGACATCCTGATTGCTGCCATCGCTGGCGATCAGGTTGATCTCGTACACATTGTCCGTGTCCGCATCGGCCGGATTTTCGCGGTCCGGCGCATTGATGAACGTCACTTCGCCCGTGTTGGCATCGATGTTGAACAGGGCGGCATCGGCACCCGACAGGGAGTAGGTGATGGCATCGCCGTCACCATCTGTCGCCACACCCGTGAAGGCGGTCGTCTGGTTCTCGTCAACATTGAAAGCGGCGGCGGAGGTAATCACCGGCGCGTTGTCATTCTGGTTGGTCACCGAGATCGTGATGTCCTGGCTGGACTGGTCGGTACCGTCATCCGCAGTGACGGTGATCTCGTAGTCATTGTCGCCATTGGCATCTGCCGGGCTCTCGAAGTCCGGGGCATTGATGAAGGTGACCTCACCCGTGTTCGCATCAATATTGAACAGGGCGGCATCGGCACCGCTGAGCGTGTAGGTGACAGCCTGGCCCTCAGGATCCGTCGCATCGACATCGATGGCCGCGGTCTGGTTCTCTGCGACGCTGACTGTGCTGGACGAGGAAAAGACCGGGGCCTCGGCAACATCCGTAACGGTGATCTCGACCGTCTGGGTGGCTGTACCGCCCTGACCGTCCGAGACGCGCACCGTAACCTCGTAGACATTGTCGGAATTGGCATCGCCCGGGTTTTCAAAATCCGGCGCGTTGGCGAAGGTCAGCTCACCCGTCGAGGCGTTGATCGAGAACAACGCCGCATCAGCACCACCGCTGATGGAGTAGGTCAGGGAATTGCCATCAGAGTCGCTCGCGGCAGCCGTGTAACCGGTAGAGGTAGAATTCTCGGCCGTGCTGCCTGTCGGATCGCTGGTGAAGGATGGCGGCGAATTCGGCGTGGGGGGCGGCGTTGAGCCACCACCACCGCCGCCCCCGGCGGCAGCGCCGGCCAGGCCAAGCCCGCCGACAACGCCCAGGATCGCACCAGCGCCGCCGCCCGCAGCAGCTGCCGCACCGACCGTGATCGCATCCGCGTTGAGGTAGAGCACGCCGTCGATCAGCTGGGCGTCCGCTGCGGCGACGGTCACAACCTGGCCGTCATTCATGACCAGGCGGACTGTTCCATCTTCGTTGAGGGTGTAGCTGTCCACATTGGCGAAATCACCGACCGATCGGAAACCTTCTGGTGCGCTACCCTGAGCGCTGGCCTGGCCACCGAGCAGCGCAGCGCCACCCGTCGCGAGAAGTGTTGCAGCCATGGCCGAGCGGCGGCTGGATTTCTTAGCCGGATCATCTGTGAACATTTTCTACCCCTTTGAGCACTCTTATCGGCGACCGTAGGCGCCTTCTAAGACACGCGTATAACCCTGAAAGCTACCCCTCATTGGCGAGGCGCGTCCAGCGCAAACTTGTTATTGGCAAGCAAGATCTAAAGCTGATCCGCAATTTGTGAATATTTTCATTCACAAATGTGAGGCCGCTCTTCGACAAAACCCAGAGCTGTAATTGGGAAAATGCACTTGTTTCGCCTCACAGGTGAATCTCTGCGCCTATACTCCCCCGCGTGTCGGAGTGTTTTGCGCATTCTTCCAGCAGACGTCGCGAGACGGCCGCGCTGGGCTTAGAGCGGCAGACGGTCTGCAAGAAGCAGTAACTCGAGGCGCTCCCGCGCGAGCTCGAACTGCAGCCTGACCACGTCCAGCGCAGCCGCCTCGTAAGCCAGGCGGGCCTCGACCAGGTCGGGCAAGGTTCCCAGCCCGAACTCGAACTCGCCTTCAATCGCCTCGAAATACTCGCGCTGGTTCTGCGCCACGTCCTGGCGCCTGCGCAGCTGGGCCTCGAGCGCGAGGACCCGGCGATAGGACACTTCCGCGCGCTCCCCGAGGTCACGCTGCAATTGTCGCAACTCGTTCTCGCTCTGCTGCAGTCGCGCCTGCGCGCGATCGCGCCGCGCACCGATGGCATTGCCGGTATACAGCGGGACGGACACATCAATGCCGACGCGGTCGCGGGCTTCCCAGTCTTCTCGCTGCTCGTCATAGGTGTAGGAGGAAATGCCAACCACATCGATGACCGGCAGACGCTCGCGACGCTCGCGTTCGCGCTGGGCATCGAGGCTGCGCACCGCGCGCTGGGCCGCCGCGATCTCCGGATTGCGCGAGAACACAGCATCCCAGAGCAGATCCACCGATGACAGGCCCGCAAGCCCGCCTTCCAGCTCTCCGGTGACCGGCCCGACCGCACACGTGTTGACCCGCAAGCCGGTATACGCCCGCAAGCGGGATTCGGCCTGTTGCTGTTGGGATTGCAGTTCGAGGACATCCGCTTCGGCTTCCGCCCGCTGCGCCGAAACCTGGGCCCGCTCGGCCCGCGTCGCGCCACCGCGTTCGAGCAACTCGCTCACAGCGGTTTCCTGCCGGGCGAAATAGTCCCGGCGCTCGGAGATAACGCCGATCATCTCCCCGGCCTCGAGACCGGCCAGGTAGGCGAAAGCAATGGTGAACGCTGTCTGCGCTTCCTGGGATGCCAGGGAATAGGCGAGGCTCTCGCTGTTGAACTCCGCCGCATTGATGGCCAGCCGGGAGTCACCGAAATCATAGACCCGCTGGGAAACCCGGACCCCGACCTGGTTCTCGATCTGCGAAGACGTCAGGCCGGTATCACCGACCCCCGTCCGGCCGAACGATGTGACTTGCGGTCGACGCAAGGCACGCGCCTCGTCGATATCCGCTTCCGCCTGGTCGAGCCGGGATTGCGCAACGGCCACCTCGGGTGACTGGCCGATGCCGACTCGCATCAGTTCGGACAGCGACATGCACGATTGCGCCTGTGCGGCCGCGGCGGAGCCCGCCATCAAGGCGCAGGCGGACAGAATATGTGACCAACGCAAACTCGACATCCTCACCCTCGACGCGCCCCGCGGAACAGGGACTCACTGATCGGCTCCAGGAGATAATCGAGTGTTGTCCGGCGCGAGCCGGAGAAAATGAACACCTGGGCCGGCATGCCCGGGGTCAGCGCAAGCCCGTCCAGCCGATCAATCTGGTCTGGCGGCACGACAATGCGGACCTCGTAATAGGGCTCTCCCGTCACCTGGTCGGATTTGAGATCGGCGCTCACGCTGACGACTTCCCCGTCCAGCCGGGGCGTGAGCCAGCTCTTGTATGCGGTGAAATGCGTGCGCACCGCCTGTCCCTGGAACACTGCGGCCCGGTCACCCGGTCCAATCCGCGCCGACACCGTGACTTCCTCGACCTCCGGAACGATTTCCAGAATAGCCTCCCCCGGGCGGACGACGCCGCCGCGCGTGGAAAAGGCGAGATTGAGGACTTCACCGGCCTGCGGCGCGGCGATCACGATACGGTTGAGAACATCCTGTGCCGCGGACAGACGCTCTTCAGCCGTCTGTAACGTGGTCCGCGCCTCGAGTTGCTCCGTGGAAATGATGCGCAGGAAATTGGCCTGGGTCTGCGCGATCTGCCCTTCAAGGTCCTCGACGGTGGTGTCCGCCTGCTGCGCATCGCGGCGCAAGCCGGCGATCTGCGTCTCCAGATTGGCCACATCGCGTTCCATTGCCCGCAACTCGTCGACCCGCGCCATCTGCCGGTCCACACGATCCTGCAACAGGCTGGCCTGGTCCTGGGCGGCGGCAAGTGCGCGTTCGGTTGTGGAAATCTGCTGGCGATACAGGCGTATGGAGTCGCGGGCACCATCACGGCGAGCCTCCAGAACGCCCAGGTCGGCGGCGATGGACTGTCTTTGCTGATCGAACAGGTCCTGCTGACGCTCGATCACCGCGGCGCGCCCTTCAGCGCTCAGCTCCAGCGCATCGACAGCAGAGAAATCCGGCATGGCAACATCATCGCGCAGGGCTTCCAGCCGCGCCAGAGATGCCAGCGAGGTCACGATTTCCTGCAGGATCTCATCCCGGACGGCCTGGCTGGCTGTCGCCTGCAAGCTGAGCAAGGGCTGCCCCGCCTCAACCTGGTCGCCATCACGCACCAGCAATTCCTCGATAATCCCGCCCTCCAGGTGCTGTACGACCTGGCGGCTGTTCTCGACGACAACCATGCCATTCGCCGGCACGCCTTCCGACAGCGGGACAAAGCCGGCCCAGACAAGAAAGCCGCCCAGCCCCACGGCACAGGCCAGAGCGGAAAAGCGGACAGTCGGATCTTTCATCAGGGATGCCATGTTCACGCGGCTCCCTGACCACCGCTGGGCGCGGCATTGCCCGGCCCGACGGCAAGCTTGAGATACTGATCGGCCGGTGCAGCCAGGACAGCTCCGTTGCGCAACAGGAGGACGGTCGAGCTGTGCTCGATCAGGCGTCGGTCATGGGTGGACACAAATATGGTCGCACCGGCATCGGAAACCGCCTTGATCGACTTGATCAGATTGCTGGTGGACGCGCTGTCCAGATTGGCCGAGGGCTCATCGAGGACAAGCAGGGCCGGCGTTCCGAACAAGGCGCGCGCCAGACCAACCAATTGCTTTTGACCGGCTGACAGGTTCACGCCCCCCGGGCCCACAGGCGTCTCGTATCCCTCCGGCAGTCCGAGGATCATTTCGTGCGCGCCGGCGGCCTTGGCCGCCTCGATGATGTGGGTGTCGTCGGCGCCGGACAAGCGCGCGATGTTTTCCGCGATGGTCGCGGGCAGAAGTTCCACATCCTGTGGAGTGTAGCCGATATAGCGGCCGCGATCCTCGCTCGGCCATTCCTGGATATCGCGTCCGCCCAGGCTGATCTGGCCGGCATGTGCCGGCCACGCGCCGGCGATCGTTTGCAGGAAGCTGGTCTTGCCTGTGCCGATACCGCCAGTCAGCGCGATGATGTCGCCGGACCTGGCGGTGAAATTGAATGCCTGTACCAGCGGCGTCTCACCCCCTGGCACGCCGATTGCCGTCCGGTCGAGCACGACGTCGCCGGCCGGCCTGGGCAGCGGGGTGTAGTCCGCGCGAGCCTCTATATCCTCGGTCGCTGCCGTTAGCGCCAACCATCCGGACCAGGTCTGGACGCTGTTCCGCCAGCCTCCGACGATCTGGTCGATGGGCCCGAGAACGCGTGCGAGGATAATCGAGGACGCCACGATCGAACCCGGTGAAATCTCCTGGCTGAGCGCCAGTGCCGCACCGCCCCCCAGGACCAGGATCTGCAGGGTCTGTCGCAACGCACGGGAAATGGCGGTGAACTTGCCGTCCTGGCGCGATGCTCCGAGCGCCAGCCCCTGCCCCAGCTGGCGCACCTGCTGCCAGCGCTCATAGGCACGGCCAAGCAGGCCCATCGAGACCAGGGCGGAGCGCTGACGCTCGAGGTCGGCAGCGAATTGTCCGGCCTTGCCCAGGGTGGCCTGGGACGCCTGACTGCCCTGGCGGCTGGAAATCTCGGCCAGGAATGCAACCCCGAAAACAAGCGCAGCCCCCGCCAGACCCAGCAGTCCGATAAAGGGGTGGACCAGGAACAGGACAATCAGGAAGAGCGGTGTGAAGGGCAGATCCAGATAGGGCAGCAAAGACCCGTTCTGAATGAAGGTCTGCACGCGGGACAACCGCGCCAGGTTCATGGCCAGGTCCGGCCGCCCCTCGAGTTGCTTTTCGAAGCGCTGGAAGAGTTTCGGCGAGAAAAACGCCTCAATTTCCTGGGCCGCCAGTGCGGAAACCCGCCGGCGCCCCATCTCTGCAGCGCCGTAAACCGCCAACAGGAACACAGCCAGGACACTCAACCAGAGCAGCGTGTCGACAGACCCGGAATTGAGAACCCGGTCATAGATCTGCAGCATGTAGAGCGGCGAGACCAGAAGCAGCACATTCGCCGCGAACCCGAACCCGGCCAGAAGGCGCAAATGCGGATTGAGGCGCTCACGCAGCTCTAGGGACACTCCTTGGATCATCAACCACTCCGGGATACGCATCGACGGTCACAGCTGGGCCATTTTAGCCAGCCCAGCCGTCAAATGCACGTTTTCACAGCGAATTGGACTTCAGCTTACTTGAGCCCGATGCGCAACAAGTCGTGAAGGTGCAATAATCCTGCCGGTCGACCGTTTTCCTCGACCAAGAAGAGCTGCGTGATCTTGGGCGCGCCGGCCGTCATCTCGCGCAGCGCATCGGCCGCAAGCATGCCCGGTCGCCCCACCTTGGGGTCGGGCGTCATGACATCCGCTGCACGCCGGGCCACCAGGTCCGCCCCCATGTGCCGACGCAGGTCACCATCGGTGATGATACCGACAAGCTTGCCATCGGCGTCGACAATTCCGGCGCAACCGAAGGACTTCGCGGTCATCTCCAGCAAAACATCGCTCATGCTGGCATCACCGGCGACCAGCGGCATGGCCTCTCCGGCGTGCATGACATCGGCAGCGCTCGCCAGCGCCGCGCCCAGCGCACCTCCGGGATGGAAGGTCCGGAAATCCGTGGCGGTGAAGCCGCGTGCCTCCAGCAACGCGACCGCGAACGCATCCCCCATGGTCATCATCAGGGTTGTCGAAGTGGTGGGCGCGCGGGTCTCCGCACAAGCCTCTGCCGCGTCGGGTACGAATAGCTGGAAGTTACAGGCCCGACCCAATGTGCTGTCCGGTTTCGCCGTCATGCCGATCAGCGGCACATCGAAGCGACGGCAATAGGCAATCAGATCGCCCAGCTCACGCGTTTCCCCCGATTTGGACAGGGCCAGCACCGCGTCTTCAGCCGTAATCATGCCCAGATCACCGTGGCTGGCCTCGGTCGGGTGGACGTAATAGGCCGGCGTGCCGGTGGAGGCGAGTGTCGCCGCGATCTTGCGCGCGACATGCCCGGACTTGCCCACGCCGGTACAAATCAGTCGTCCCTTGAGTTCCGAGGCGAGCGAGACAGCGGCCGCGAAAGGCTCGCCGATCATGTCTTCAAGCTGAGAGAGACCATCCCGTTCGATGGCGATCACTCGTCGGGCAACCGCCAGAGCGTCGAAGTCCTGCATCTGAATACCTTTTCGCAAAGTCCTGATGCTCAATAACAGAACCGCGCACGTCCGGGGAAGAGACGTGCGCGGCTACTTCGGCAGTCGCGCCGCAGCTGAGCAGGGTCGAAGTGGCCGCGGCGGTGGCGCATATGGGCTCGAACACCACCTTGCCGGAAATTGGGGACCACGCTGTTTCGCAGGATGCATTGGCTCGAAAACCTCCGAAACAC
>JAYZXG010000124.1:0-6377 GCA_036141435.1 Pseudomonadota bacterium
TCGGATTGGGGCCGGCGCCCTTTGCGGCAATGCTGCTCTCTGACATGGGCGCAGATGTCATCCGAATAGACCGCCCCGGAGCCTTTGGCACCGGCGCGGCGGATGTCCTGGCGCGGGGACGGCGCTCGGTCGCCCTGAATCTCAAGGACGAGGGCGATCAGGAAAAATGTCGCGCGCTGGTCGCCCAGGCCGATATCCTGCTGGAGGGATACCGGCCGGGTGTGATGGAACGCCTGGGCTTCGGGCCCGATGAGATGATCACGCTCAACCCGAAACTGGTGTACGGCCGGATGACAGGCTGGGGACAGTTTGGTCCTTTGGCCCACGCGGCCGGCCATGACATCAACTATATTTCCCTCAGCGGCGCGCTGGGCGCGATCGGTACGGAGCAAACACCGGTCGCACCGCTCAATCTCGTCGGAGATTTCGGTGGAGGCGCGCTGTACCTGGCCATGGGGGTTCTGGCCGCCCTGTACCATGCCCGTGCCACGGGGCAGGGGCAGGTGGTTGATGCCGCCATTGTTGACGGTTCGGCCTCATTGATGGCGTCTCAGTATCAGCTGATGGCGCTGGGCCTCTGGAAACCGGAGCGGGCCTCCAACCTGCTGGACGGCGCGGCTCATTTCTACGCAATCTACGAATGCTCGGACGGACGCCATATTTCGCTCGGCCCGCTGGAGCCGGAATTCTACGCTCTGTTCTGTGAAAAGGCCGGCATCGATGCGGACGCCTTGCCGGCAGACTGGAGCGGCAGAAACTGGGCCGAGGGCAAAGCCGCTTTCGAAGCTCTTTTCAAACAGCGCACGCGCGATGAATGGTGTGAGCTCCTGGAAGGCACGGATGCCTGTTTCGCGCCGGTTCTGACCTATGAAGAAGCGCACCGACATCCGCACATGGTCGAACGGGGCACATTCCAGACCGTGGAGGGTGTGGTTCAGCCTGCACCGGCACCCCGATTCTCTGCGACGCCCTCTGCTATCCAGGGCGCGGCAGGGCAACCGGGGGCGGACACCGATGAGGTCCTGCGGGATTGGGGTGTAACACCCTAGGCCTGGATGGCGTCTTCAATCCCGGCATCGCCAAGTTCGGCCACCTGGTCCGCAGTAATGCGCGCGCAGGTAAAGTCGGCTCCAGCCGCGCTGATGCCCTTGATGCGGGCATGTTCCCAGCGTGCATAACGAGCATTGGCCTGGCTGAGATTTGTCGCCAGAGCCCGTCCGCCGCCGAGGGTGAGGCTGTCCAGGCGTGCCCCTCGCAGGTCCGCGTGGGAGAGATTGGCGCCGCTCAGGTCCGCGCCTCTCAGATCGGCGTCGCGAAGGTCGCACCCGCGCAGATCCGCCCGGACGAGCTTGGCCCCCTGTAGCGCCACAGCGCGCATGTCCATTCCGGAGAAATTGGCCCCGTGCGCCTGCATGGCGGTCAATTCCCGGTCGCGCAGATCACCGGCCTCGCGCATGTCCATGCCCTTGAAGCTGGCGGGCGAACCTTCCTTGCCCTGTGTCCGACAAAGCTTTTCGTGATCGCGCAGCTTGGAGGAGAGGGGGCGCACATCATCGTCCGGTTCGAAACCCGTTCCGGCGTCGTCCTCCAATTCCCCTGTCAACAGGCCTGAGGTAATGGCGTGAGCGAGCTTCAGGTCTTTTTCCAGGGCGCCGCGCATATCAGCATCGGTCAGATCCGCGCCCGAAAAATCCGTGGCCGTCAGAATGGCCCGCTGCATGACAGCATTTTTCAACTTGGCGCGCAGCAGGCGTGAATTGTTGAGGTTGGCGTCGGAAAAATCCGCGCCTTCGGCCTCAACCCCTGCAAGGCGGGCATGGGAAAAATTCACGCCGCCCAGACGCGCATTTCCCAGCTTGGTGCTCTGCACGGATGCTGTCGGGGCACCGTCATCGCCACGGGCCGGCAAGCGGGACAATTCACGGAAGTCGGCGTTCTGGCATTGTGATGCCGACAGATCGGCTTCGCTCATGTCGCAGCCACGCAGATCGGTATCGTCCAGATTGGCACCGATCAGGCGTGCCCCCACAAGGGTTGCGCCAGAGAAATTCGCTCCACGCAGGTCAGAACCGGACAGATTGGCGCCGGTCAGGTCGCAATCACAAAAACTGGCGTCCTGGAGATTGCGATTGGCGAGATCCAGACCGGACAGGTCCTCCCCGTCAAAGCGTGCAAATCCGGCTCCCGCGCCCGCGAGGGCACGCGCATGGTCCGCGCATCGGCGGTCGATGTCTGCTTGTCGATCGGGGGCGTTCGCGGGTGCAGGCAAGGTCTGTCCTTAGGGGCTTTGCAGCAGCCTATGTGATTTGCTGGATTGCTAACAAGTCCTGAGCAGCAACTCTTTTGGAACAACAGGATAAATCGCGTTCATAATCGTTCATCTCGGGTTCAGCGGCCCTCCTTATTATCTGTATTCGAGGTCAGCGGCCGCATTTAGTCCCTCGCCGGATCGCTGCCTCACTATCGAATTGATACCCCGAAGCGCCGACCGCCCCCAACGGTCGGCGTTTCTCTTTTGGGCCAGGGGAGGGGATGACAGGTTTTGTCGCAGGCGGGCGTCACAGTGTTCTCAACACACAGCAACGAGGACTTCATCATGGCAATCGCACTTCAGGCCATCATTCCCGGCGCCGCAGGATCACAGCGTAACCTGGTTCCCCACCGCTTCCGCGACGGCTTCTTCCGCGTCCAGCGGCCCGGCGACGATATCAGCTGTATTCACGTCGAGGATGTGCGTTCGGTTTGCCGCTATCTGCACAAGGGCTATCAGCTGGCGATGAGCGCTGCGGATGGACACTCCATGCCGTCCTGGCTGCCAGCGGAACAGGTCCGGATCGCGATCCGCTAGGGCAGGCCGGGGAAATCGCCGCGACGATGTGGATTGACCAGCCGGGCGAGCTCTGCAGGTTCGATCACCTCCACCTGGTCGCCCCAGGCATATAGATGCCAGCACATTTCCAGATGGCCGCTGGCCGTGAAACGAACATCCAGGCTGCCATCCGGATTTTCCGTCATTTCCTGTGCCGGGTGGAAACGATAACGCGCAGCATGCGGCGCCGCTTTCGGTGAGAAACGCCAGTGGACCGGCTTGTATTCCGGATCGGCCTGGAACACGCCGAACGAGCGCGCGGCATAGTCGGCCAGGTTGAAATCGGGGTCGCGTACAAACCATTCCTCGGTGGTTGTTGCCTGCTCGATATCCTCGATCCTGAAATGACGCAGGTGATCATCTGCCCGCGCGGGGTCCCTGGCGATGAGATAGCGCCGCGTGCCCAGCAAGATGCCATAGGGTTCGATTGTGCGCTCCCGGGCCGCATCATCATTGCGACCGCGATAGCGGATCATCAGGCGAAACGGTCCTTTCAGGGCGGCGGCGATGGCCTGGTCAACGGCCGCGTTGCTGGCCGGGCGCGGGCCGGGGCGGGCGGCATGTCCCATGGCCTCGAGCAGGGCCTCCTCGTCCGCCTCCAGGCCGGCGCGCCGGCGGTCGGAGGTCAGCAGCTTCACGGAACTGCCCAGCTCGGACAGCAATTGTGCCTCGCTGCCCAGGCCCGCAGACGTCAGCGTCTCCTTGGCCAGCTCGAGCGCGGCCAGCTGGTCTGCGGTCGGTGCGAAAAACTCGGACACCTTGCCATGGGGAATACGCCAGCGCTTGTGCCCTTCGTAATCCACATAGGCCTCTGCGTCCGGGAACAGGCTCTCAAGCGCCTGCGTCATGCGCTGGGCGGTTCGGCGGACACATCCAAACGCATCCTCGATTTCGGCAAGCGACACGCCCGTGCGACCATTGGCGAGGCGGGCAAGCTGTAAGAGATCAACGGCCTTGGCAAAGGACATGGTGCTAACTCCCTGGACCGGTGCAGCTTATCCGGACTTGGTGATTCTTTAACCGGACTCACGCTTAACAGGCGGCATGTCTGCCAGCGAAGCCATTTCCCGGCCCAGTCGCAAACGTGCGGCTTTCATGATTGCCGTCGCAGCAATCCGTCGCGCCATGGCGCGGGATGTCATGCTGTTCGCGGGCGGCGCGTCCTTTTTTGGCATGTTGGCCCTGTTTCCGGCCATCGCGCTGGCCATGTCGGTTTATGGCGTCGTCTTCTCGATCGAGGACGCGGAGAGCCAGTTTGCCCGTTTTGCGGAAATCATGCCTCTGGGCGCGCAGGATTTCGTGCTGGGACAGATGTCGCGGATTGCGGACGCGCCCATCGCCATTGTCTCGGCGCAAGGGGCCCTGGCGCTGGCGATCGCCCTGTTTGCGGCGTCGAGAGGGGTCAAGGCCCTGATCGCCGGTCTCAACCACCTGGCCGAAGACAAGGACATCCGCAATGTCATTCATTTCAACATTCTGGCCATGGTCGGCGTGTTGATTGGCGGCGCCTTGCTGACCCTGGCCAATCTGGCCGTACTGATTATCCCGGTCGTGCTCGATCAGGTTTTTGAGTTTCTCAATGTCCCTGAACCCGATCTCGGTGTCCTGATCAATGAGTGGACCGCTGCCGGGCTCTCGATGTTCCTCGCGCTGGAGATGCTCTACCGGCTGACCATGCGCAAGCGCGAGGAGGCCGTGACCTGGCGAGCCTCGACAACCGCGGCGCTGGTTGCCACCGGATTATGGCTCGGTTTGTCGAAGGGTTTTTCAACTTATGTCACTGAAGTGATCGATTTTAGCGTCTATGGATCACTTGGCGCTCTTGTCGTCTTCCTCTTGTGGATTTATTGGAGCGCATATGCCGTTTTCTTCGGCGGTGCTCTGGCGATAGAAATCGACGGTCGGCACCTCGACAGATGACGCGGCATGTCCCTTTCGCTGGTGTTCTTCGCACCTGCGGTATAAACATGAACCAGTTATCAACTTTGAACTGAGGTCCTCATGAACAAGGTATTTCCCGATGCCAAGGCCGCGCTGGACGGCCTGGTGTTCGACGGGATGACGATCATGGCCGGAGGTTTCGGCCTTTGCGGTATCCCAGAAAACTCCATCGCAGCGCTGCACGACACCGGTGTGAAGGACCTGACGGTAATTTCCAACAATTGCGGCGTGGACGGTTTCGGCCTCGGCGTCTTGCTGGATGCCAAGCAGATCAAGAAAATGGTCTCGTCCTATGTCGGCGAGAACAAGGAGTTCGAGCGTCAGTATCTGGAAGGCGAGCTGGAGCTGGAATTCAATCCGCAGGGTACGCTGGCCGAGCGCATTCGGGCCGGCGGCGCGGGCATTCCCGGCTTTTTCACCAAGACGGGCGTCGGCACCCTGATCGCAGAGGGCAAGGAACACCGCGAGTTTGATGGTGAAACCTATATCATGGAAACCGGTCTGACGGCCGATATCGCCATCGTAAAAGCCTGGAAAGCAGACCCGCAGGGTAATCTGATGTTCCGCAAGACCGCGCGCAATTTCAATCCGATGATGGCAACGGCCGGCAAGGTCACCATTGCCGAGGTTGAGGAAATCGTCGGTCTGGGCGAGCTGGATCCGGACCAGATCCACACGCCGGGCATTTTTGTCCAGCGCATCGTCAAGGGCGAGTTTGAAAAGCGCATTGAACAGCGCACCATTCGTGAGCGGGAGGACGCATAATGGCCTGGACACGTGATGAAATGGCGGCGCGCGCTGCGCTGGAACTCGAAGACGGTTTCTACGTCAATCTGGGGATCGGCATCCCGACGCTGGTCGCCAATCACATTCCGGATGGCATCGACGTGACGCTGCAGTCGGAAAACGGCATGCTGGGCATGGGCCCGTTTCCGTATGACGACGAGGTGGATGCCGACCTGATCAATGCGGGCAAGCAGACGATTACCGAACTGCGCCGTACCAGCTATTTTTCCTCGGCCGACAGTTTCGCCATGATCCGCGGCGGCCATATCGACCTGTCGATCCTGGGCGCGATGGAGATTTCCGAAGACGGCGACATCGCCAACTGGATGATCCCGGGCAAGCTGGTCAAGGGCATGGGCGGTGCCATGGATCTCGTGGCAGGCGTCAAGCGTGTGGTCGTGATCATGGATCACGCCAACAAGCGCGGCGAACCCAAGCTGCTCAAGGAATGCTCCTTGCCGCTGACCGGCAAGAATTGCGTTCACCGCATCATTACGACGCTCGGTGTGTTCGATGTAAGGGATGACGGGCTTGAGCTTATCGAGCTGGCGCCCGGCGCGACGCTGGATCTGATCAAGGAACAGACGGAAGCCAAGTATACGGTGTCCGCACAACTGGTGTCCCACGAGCCGGCTTGATGACAGAATACTAAGGCGGTTCACGGCCATGTGAGCCGCCTTAGCAAGGTTTAATACCCCTAGACATTTCACGTGTTATCAGGTGCGTCGGCTATGCGAGGAGCCAGACATGCCTTTAACGCGACTTTCCCTGAATAATCCGG
>JAYZXG010000125.1:0-3948 GCA_036141435.1 Pseudomonadota bacterium
TACCTCGCCTATTGTGAGGCCGGCTTCGACACCAACCGCATCGATGTTGGACAGTTTACCTACGTCAAACCGGACTGAGCGCGCGCCCCGGACTTCATAACAAATTACCGATCGCGGCCGCGTTTGGTCAGCGGACACACCCGCTAATGACGGAGTCTTTACGACTTCATGTCAGCCTGTGTCTTCGAGAAGTACCGGGTAGACTATGCGTAATCCTCTGGAACGCCGCCTTGGGCTGTACATCAGCTCGGCCGCACTGATTTCCTTGATCGCGTCGATTTTGACGATCTATTTCTTTGTCGGGGCGCTCAACCGGAACGCGCTCGAGACCGATCAGCGACTTCTGGCGTCCGGCGTGCAGGCGGCGGCTATCCGCAATGAGGACTGGGCCACCGACTATGGCTGGTGGCAGGAACTCGTCTACATTTTCGAAGCCGGTGACACGGCTGTCCTCGCGCAATCCATGGCCAGCCCGTTCGAAGATCATGGCGCTTTCGATTTCGTCGTGCTGACCCAGGAATCGGCTGAACGAACTTATTCCTGGCATCGCGATACCGGTGCGAAGGTCCGCACCGAGCTGCTCAGCGAGACGATGTTGACGGATATCCGCGCGGACCTGTTGATAGCGCAAGGCGCCCGGGAGTGGCGCGCCACCCACATGGCCGAGCTGAACGGGCATCTCTATCTGATGTCCGCGACGGTGATCGGCGAGAATGAAGACCGTTCGACCCTCGATATCTCCACTGCCCCGCTGATCATTATCGGCACGCGCATGGACAAGTATTTCTTCGATGCGCTGGAAACGAATTACCTGATCGAGAATATCAGCGTCTTGCCTGCAGGCGCGGCCAGCGTGGAAGGCTCCGTACCCCTTACCGACGGCTCGGGACATGTCGTGGGTGAACTGGTCTGGAGTCCCTCTCAACCCGGTATCCAGTCCCTGCGCTTCGCCTTCATTCCGCTTATTGCCTATGTCGCCCTGTTCCTGGTGGCATTCCAGTTCCTCCGGCTTCATGTCCGCCGCCTGGGACGCCGCGCAGCCAATAATGAACGTCGTGCTCGACTTGCGGCCCGCCGCGACAGCCTCTCGGGTCTCGCCAACCGTCAGGGTTTCACGGATTTCATCGAAAGCGCGGCTGCCGAGGAGGCCGCCGGCAAGGGCCAGGCCGCGATCATCTATATCGACCTCAATGGCTTCAAGGCCGTGAACGACAAGGCCGGCCATCATGCGGGTGACGCTGTCATTCGGTCCGTTGCCCAGCGTTTCCGCGCGGTGATCCCGTCCGACGCGCTGCTTGCCCGCATCGGGGGCGATGAATTCGCCTGTGTCATGATCGGCGCAGAGGCCGCCAGCGCCGCGCTCAACATTGCGCGCCGGCTCTCAGCCAGCCTGGACCAGCCGGTTGAACATGACGGGCGCGTTTACGACATCGGTGGAGCCATTGGCATCAGCTGGTCGACCGAACAAACGCCCAAGAGCTTTGACAAGCTGGTCGAGGAGGCTGACCTGGCCATGTATCGCGCCAAGGCCGAACAGCTCGATCAACCTCTGACGTATGACAACAGTCTGGGGCTTGAGCACAATCACCGTCGCAATCTGGAAACGGCGATCGAGGACGGGCTGGCCAGGAATGAATTCTACGTCGCCTATCAGCCGATCATGGATGCCAACACCAATCAGGTGGTTTCTGTTGAAGCGCTTCTGCGCTGGGAGAATGAGGAACGTGGTGCAGTACCTCCGGATGTCTTCATTCCGATCGCAGAGCGCTCGAAGCTGATCCAGAAGCTCGGCGATTTTGTCATCGACACCGTCTGTCGGGATTTCGATGCAACGACGCCCCATACCGTGTCGATCAACCTGTCACCGTCACAGCTCAATGCCTCCAATATCTGCCATCACTATGTCGACAAGCTGATGGATGCCGGCCTCACGCCCAGCCAGATTGAAATCGAGCTCACCGAGGCGGTTCTTGTCGAGGACTTCGAGCGCGCCCGCGAACGCCTGGTGTCCTTCTCCGAAGCCGGCTTCAAGCTCAATCTCGATGATTTCGGCACCGGCTTTGCCGGCATGGGCTATCTGCACCAGATCCCGTTTGACAAGATCAAGATCGACAAGAGCTTCGTTCGCTCGATCGGCAAGGGCGACGGCTCGAACAAGATGTTGCAGGCCATGTCCCTGCTGGGCGATGCGCTGAAGAAGGACCTTGTGGCCGAAGGCGTCGAAACCGAGAGCCAGGCATCCATGCTCAAACTGCTGGGCTTCCGCTTCATGCAAGGCTGGAATTTCGGCCGACCCATGACGATCAACGCCTTGCGCCAACATCTGGACAATCACCGCCGTATCGCCTGAGGCTGACAGGCGCGGCAAATTGAAGCTGCGCTCAAACGGCACATTCCAGCACATGGCTGCTAGCGTCTAGCGTGCGCGTCAATTGCACAGGGACGCGCACAAATGACCCCTCGTTTTCTGCCAAAGTACGCACTCGAAACGGTACCGAGATATACGTCCTATCCACCTGCCACCGGCTTTGGCGATGTGGACGGAGAAAGCCTCTGGGCAGAGTGGATGCAGGCCTTGCCTCCGGCCCCCAGGGTGTCGCTCTATCTGCATATTCCGTTCTGCAAGACGATGTGCTGGTATTGCGGGTGCAACACAACCATTCCCAACAAGTCGGAGCGTATTGAGCGCTATCTCGATGCGCTGACGAACGAGATCCGCCAGCGCGCCCAATCACTGCCTGCGGATGCTCAGGTCCATCACATCCATTTTGGCGGCGGTTCGCCGGACATGCTGACGCCGGATCAGTTCAGCGCTCTCATGAACGAGGTCCGCTCGGCGCTTCCCCTGGCTAAAGATGCCGACATCGCCGCCGAGCTTGATCCGCGCGGTGTAACGCAAGCGCTGGCGCGTCGGCTGGGCGAGCTGGGCTTCAACCGGGCCAGCCTGGGTGTGCAGGACCTGTCCGAGGAAGTGCAGACCCTGATCCACCGCATCCAGCCGTTGAGCGTTGTCCAGCAGGCGGTGAAAAACCTGCGCGAGGCCGGCATCCGTGCGATCAATACCGATATCATGTACGGACTGCCTGCCCAGACGGTCGACCGCGTGGAAGAGACCGCGCACGCCGTCGCGGCGCTTTCGCCGGACCGGATCGCCGTTTTCGGCTACGCGCATGTGCCCTGGTTCAAGAAGCACCAGAAAGCCATACCGGAAGATCGCCTGCCGGGTGCACAGGAGCGCTTTGAGCAAATGCTGGCGGCCTCGGCAGTCCTTGAAGCCCACGGCTACCAGCCCGTCGGTTTCGACCATTTCGCGAAACCGGATGATCCAATCGCCGTTCGCACCCGCGAGGGCCGGTTATGCCGGAACTTCCAGGGCTATACCGATGATGATTATGACGTTCTGATGGGGCTCGGCGCATCCTCCATAAGCGAGGCACCCGGTGGCTATCTGCAGAACCAGCCGGACCCGGCCCGTTACGCGCAAGACCGCGAAACGGGCATGACCAGCTTTGTGCGCGGTCTTCAGCGCGACAGCGAGGATCGCAACATCGCCGCACGGATCGAGCGCTTGATGTGCGACTTCGAATTGCCGCTTGCGCCGGGATTCGATCCTGCGGCCGTCGCGGACATGCAGGCCGATGGCCTGGTCAACGTCGAACGTGATCGCCTGGTCATGCCCCGGCACGCACGGCCCTATGTTCGCAATCTGGCCGCCCGGATAGACCCGAACTTCATGGTTCGCGATCGACAGCACAGCCGCGCGATCTGATCTGCAGTCGCATTTTCCATTCTGGTCAATCTGTGCTAAGGCCCGCGCCCTGCCTCCGGGCAGACCCAAGAATGCTGCGACGGGCTAGACGCAGCCAGGGGCGCCAGACGCGCCGGATCGGATTGACCAGACAATGACCCATACCGCGAATATCGTGCCGTCGCTGGCGCGCGCGCTCG
>JAYZXG010000126.1:0-5460 GCA_036141435.1 Pseudomonadota bacterium
ACCCGATCCCGGTACAAAGAGCGAGATGAAGGCCAGCAGGAAGGCGGCGGGCAGCAGCCAGAAGGAGATGTTGTTCATGCGCGGGAAGGCCATGTCCGGCGCGCCGATCATCAGCGGCACGAACCAGTTACCAAAGCCGCCGATCATTGCAGGCATGACCATGAAGAAGATCATGATCAGACCGTGCATGGTCGTGACAACGTTATAATTGTGCTCGTTACCGAGCGTCAGCATGCCAAAGAGCTGGGTCTCGTTATTGAAGACCTGAAGGCCCGGTTCGGCCAGCTCCCAGCGGATGAGGCCGGACATCGCACCACCCAGGACGCCCGCGAAGATCGCGAACAACAGGTACATCGTACCAATGTCCTTGTGGTTGGTGGAATAGACCCAGCGCTTCCAGCTCCACATGCTGGGCGTGTGATCGTCGTGAGTTGCAGCGTCTGCAGACATCGTTCAGCCCCTTAGTCCAGTTGCGCCAGGCGCGTCATGCGCTCTGCGGAATTGTCGGCAATCAGTTGATAGGCTTCCGTGGAGTACGGGTCCTCGGCAACCATTTCGACCCAGCGGTCGAACACGTCACGGCTGACGGCATGCACTTCGATGGGCATGAAGGCATGACGCAGGCCACACAGTTCAGAGCACTGACCGTAGTAGGTGCCTTCCTGGGTGACGTGGAACCAGGCTTCGTTGATGCGGCCCGGAATGGCATCCATCTTGGTGCCAAAGGCCGGCATGGCCCAGTTGTGAATGACGTCGGCAGCGACCACCTGCAGGCGGATCGTCGTGTCGACCGGGATCACGATCGGCTGGTCAACAGCCAGATTGCGCGGCTGGTCCGGACGCAGGTCCTCGTCAGCGATCATCGTCGAGGCAAATTCCTCGATACCGTGATCGGGGTATTCGTAACCCCAGTACCACTGGTAACCGACAGCCTTGATCGTGAACTCCGCCGGCGGGATCTCGCCATCCGGATCGCTCGGGATCGTGTCCTGCATGTACAGCAGCGGGAAAGAGAAGAAGGAAATCACCACCAGGATGAGAACCGGAATACCGGTCCAGACAACCTCGAGCAGCGTGTTGTGGCTGAACTTGGCCGGAACCGGGTTCGCTTTCTTGTTGTAGCGAATGATGATCCAGCCGAGCAGGCCCATCACAAAGACGGAGATCGGAATGATGATCCACAACAGGATGTTATGGAAATCGTTCACTTGCTCCATGATCGGAGTAACACCGGGCTGGAAACCGAGGGCTCCATCCGTCGGTTGTCCGACGAGCGGTGTTGCGAAGGCGCTGGCCGAGGTGATCGCGGTGAGCGCTAATGCGGTCAGAAAACGCATGGCTTCCCCATACAAGTCAGGCGTGAAGGCAGGGTGGCCCCTGCCGATGGCGGCGGAATATAGTGCCGGTCGCCAGCGCTGTCAGGCCATGAACGGCATTTTTTGATGATCATTAGCACCCGCAGCCCGCTGACGCTGGAAAATCAAACAAAAACAAAACCTTGGCCATGCAGCATCGAAAGCACGACTGCACATCACTCCGTCGAAAGACAGAACTGACACTCTTTATACACTCAGCCAGAGCCATGTGCTGCGCCAAATCGTCTCACTTTCAAGGTTATGCGAAGCCTTTGCAGATTCCGATTCGAGGCTTTCAAGCCCGGCGCTGCGGCTGATCGGTTTGCACTCCCGGCGCACTCGATTATGTCTGGTGCATCCGATTTGCGAAGCGAGCCCTGTCATGTCCAACGATCCGATCGAACAATTCGACTTCACCGCGGACGATGTCCTGCCTGTTCTGGAGAACACGAT
The DNA here is from genome assembly GCA_036141435.1 of Pseudomonadota bacterium. GTDB lineage: Bacteria > Pseudomonadota > Alphaproteobacteria > Caulobacterales > Maricaulaceae > Maricaulis. The sequence goes on from JAYZXG010000126.1 coordinate 1,809, forward strand.
GGCGGGGGCCGATGATGGCGAGTTGTTCCTCGAGACCGCGACGGCAGAAGCGCTGGTCTTTGATGATGGTCGCCTGAAATCCTCCAGCTTCGACTCCAGTCGCGGCTTCGGCCTGCGCTGTGTCCAGGGCGAGGCCTTCGGCTTCGCGCACTCCTCGGACTCGACGCTGGACGCCGTCAAGCGCGCCGCCGAGACGGCCGCGGCCGTCAAGCGCGGCGCCGCTGGCACGCTCGCGGCACCGCCCGTGGGCACGAATACCCGGCTGTATGACGCCGTCGACCCGGTCTCCTCGCCGACCTTCGAGGTCAAATCGGCCCTGTTGCAGGAAATCGACGCCTATTGCCGCGCCAAGGACGGCAGCGTGGTCCAGGTCAGCGCGTCCATCGCCGGCTCGCGCCAGGCGATCTCGGTCATTCGCGCGGATGGTGACATCAAGTCCGACATCCGCCCGCTGGTCCGGCTCAATGTCTCGGTGACCGTGGAACGTGATGGTCGCCGCGAAAGCGGTTCGGCCGGCGCCGGTGGCCGTGCCATGTTCGACGAATGGATCAAGCCGGACAGCTGGAAAGCGCTCGCCGACGAAGCGATGCGCATTGCGCGGGTCAATCTGGACGCGGTCGATGCCCCGGCCGGTGTGATGGATGTTGTGCTGGGCGCAGGCTGGCCTGCCGTCCTGCTGCACGAGGCGGTCGGTCACGGGCTGGAAGGCGATTTCAATCGCAAGGGCTCCTCTGCCTTTGCCGGTCGCATGGGCGAACGCGTGGCCGCCAAGGGCGTCACCGTCATCGATGACGGCACCATGGCCGAACGCCGCGGCTCGCTGACGATTGATGATGAGGGCACGCCGACCGAGCGCACCGTGCTGATCGAGGACGGCATCCTGACCGGCTACATGCAGGACCGCATGAATGCGCGGCTGATGGGACACAAGCCAACCGGGAACGGGCGTCGTCAGTCCTATGCGCACCCGCCCCTGCCGCGCATGACCAATACCTACATGCTGGCCGGCCAGCACAAGCGCGAGGAAATGGTCGAAAGCCTGAAGGACGGTATCTATGCCGTGAATTTCGGCGGCGGCCAGGTCGACATCACCTCCGGCAAGTTCGTGTTCCAGTGCACCGAGGCCTATCGCGTCATCGACGGCAAGATCGACACGCCCGTAAAGGGCGCCACCCTGATCGGTGATGGCCCGACCGCCCTCACCCAGATCACGATGATTGGCGATGATTTCGAAATGGACCCCGGTGTCGGGGTCTGTGGCAAGGCCGGCCAGGGTGTCCCGGTGGGCGTCGGACAGCCCTCGCTCAAGATCGCAGGCCTGACAGTCGGCGGGGCCGGCTAGTCTTTCATCCGTGCGCGGCTCACGAATGAGTGACAGGCCAAAGCCCTGATTTCAAAGCGCATTGGACAACGAACATTGTTCGGCAAATGGTCCGCTCACGGCGCGGTGATGCAGGTTACCGAATATTACATGGTTCCTCGGAATGAGCTCGACTATCCCGATAGGTGGGGACGTTGGGCAGGCACAAACCCGGGGAATACATGCGAGGGACATTCATGCGCGCGACAGCAGCGATCGCGCTGCTGTCGGCATCACAGCCGACTGCTTGGGCACAACAGGAAATCATGGCGGCAGACAGCGCGGCGGCCGTCGTCGAGGTCCAGTCCGGCGTGCTCGGCTACGCGCCGGCCTTCTTCACCGCCTTTTCACCGACAACGGCACTGGACATGGTTCAGCGCGTACCAGGCTTTTCGCTTTCCGGGGGGGATTCGGGACGCCGCGGGCTCGCTGACAGTTTTGGCAACCTGCTGATCAATGGTGCACGTCCATCGAACAAGTCACTCTCGCTGGAGACGATCCTCCAGCGCATTTCAGCCGGCGATGTCGAGCGCGTCGAGCTGATCCAGGAAGCCCTTCCGCAATATGACATGCGCGGACATCCGCGCCTGGTGAACGTGATCCTGCGCGAGGGCGCCGGCAATTCCGGATCCTGGATGGCGCTGGCTCGTCTGTCGGAATCGCAGCGGGTCGGCCCGGGCGGCGAATTCTCCTACACGACGCAGGTCGGCTCGGCCGAGATGACGTTCGGCTTCGAGGGCGGCTGGCTGGGAAATGTCTTCCGGCGCCGGGAGTCCCTGTATGTGAACGGCGGCGCGGACCTGGCGGAGCTGCGCTGGGACAATGACCAGCGTCACTATCAGGAATTCATCCCGACCTATTCCCTGAACTGGCAGATCAACGACACATCCTCGCTGCGGACGGACCTGCAGTACAGAACCTGGGAATGGCGCCGCAACCAGCGGTCTCACGTGCATGCCCCGGACGGAACCGACCTTCGTTTCGAAGCCGGGGGAACGGATAATCACGGAACCTCCTGGTCCGCCTCCTCGACCTATACGCTGGAACTGTCCGACACCCTGTCGTCTGAAACCATCGGGCTGATCAGCCGTGAGCGCTGGTTCGAGGGCCCCGAGCGCTTCGAGACCTATTCACCGACGAGCGGTTTTGTCCGGGCGTCCATCTATGAAGGCGATGTCGAGTACGAGGAAACGGCTATCCGGCAGACCTTCTCGTTCAACCCCAATGAACGCCACGCCCTTGAATTCGGCGGTGAGACGGCGGTCAACGCCCGCGATACCGGCTTCAATCTCTCCATCGATGACGGCACGTCGATCACCATGCTCGACCTGCCTGTCTCCGACACCATGGTCGAGGAGACCCGCTCGGAACTCTTCGCCAACCACACCTGGACGGTCTCGGACCGGATCAGCCTTGAAAGCGGACTGCGGTATGAATTCTCGGAGATCGAGCAGACCGGTGATGCCGAGCAGTCGCGCTCCTTCACCTATGCCAAGCCCTCTTTCACCTTCAACTATCGCCAGGACGAGCAGAACCGCTACCGTGTCTCCCTGCGCCGCGATGTTGCCCAGCTGAATTTCGGGCGTTTCGCCAGCCAGGTCGATCTGACCGACAACAATTCCACCCTGGGCAATCCGGACTATGTGCCCCAGCGCACCTGGACCCTGGAGGGCGAATGGGAACGTCGCTTTGGTGACGGATCTTTCTCGCTGGTCATCGGCTATGACAAGATCGAGGACCTGGATGGTTGGGTGCCAATCGAAGCCAATGGCTCCGTGTTCGACGCGCCGGGCAATATCGGCGACGGGTCGAACTTCCGGGTCACCACAAACATGACCACCCCGCTCGACGATTTCGGACTGTCCAATGCCGTCATCGATGTCTTCCTGGAATATTATGACACCAATGTGGAAGACCCGCTGACCATGATTGACCGGCCCTGGTCCGGTTTCCGCGAATGGGAGTTGCGGCTGGATTATCGCCAGACCTTCCCGGAGAGCCAGTTCGCCTGGGGCTGGGATTATTTCTGGCTGTCGGATGGTGAAGTCTTCCGCGCCCAGGAATATCGCGTCCAGGGCTTCACCGACGGTGATCTCGATCTCTATGTCGAGACCACGCGCTGGCTGGGCCTGACCCTTCGGGCTGGTGTGGATGGCGTCATCGATAATGGCCAGGACCGCGAGCGTGTCTTCTATGACGGGTCGCGCGCTGACGGGATAATCGACCGTATCGAGTACCAGAACGAATCCATGGGCAAGACCTTCTATATTCGCGCCCGCGGCACGTTCTGAT
>JAYZXG010000127.1:0-2583 GCA_036141435.1 Pseudomonadota bacterium
CCACAATCCGGTCACGGTTCTTGAGCACCTTGGCGAGGGCGTGGCGGGTGTGCCGGTTCTCGGCCATCCAGCCAAGCGGTTCGCCATCGGGTCCTTCGCTGATCTCACGTCGGTCGAAGTGCAGCATGTGGCGACCCGGACCGCCCGGCTTGGTGCCGCCATAGGGTCGGCCATCACAGACCATGATGTGTTCAATGCGTTGCGCGTGGGGGTGAAGATGTTCAGCGACGCCGAGGGCTTCGAACATGCGCCAGGATGTATAGGCCAGCGCCGACGAACGACCATCGAATTCCGGCGCCAGCCGGTCCTCGACCGGCAGCGCATCCACCACAGCGACGGACAGACCCGCCTGGTCCATCGCCAGTGCCAGCGTCAGCCCTGCCAGACCGCCACCGACAATGACCACATCACCTTCGAAGAAATATTCCTGCGTCATGAGGCGAAGCATAGGCGGATTGACGCCCGAGAAAAGCGGACACAGCGCCGCGCCCTGCTTTATCTTCTGTTAACCCCCCGGGAACCCTTACAGGGCTAAATGATCCGCATGTCCAAGCGTACCCAGCAAACCGACGCCCCCGCCGCCAAACAACCGCCGCTCTGGCGACTGCGTGCCCGCGATGTGATTTTTGGCGTGACCATGCTCGTCTCCGGGCTGTTTCTGCTGGTCTCGCTGCTCAGCTACAACCCGCTGGATCCCAGCTGGAATGTCGCCTCGGCCAATGACGTCAGCAATGTGATGGGCACCCTGGGTGCCGGCCTGGCTGACCTGTCCCTGCAGCTGTTGGGGTGGTCGGCGGGCTTCCCCGCCATCGCCTGGATGGTATGGGGTGCCATCCTGGTCTGGCGGATGCCGCAACATCGCACGCACTCGATGGCGCCCTCGCGCTGGTTCTTCGCCAGTATCGGAACGCTCGGCCTCGGCATGTGCCTGAGTGCCCTGCCCATCCCCGCGACCTGGCCGTTTCCCACAGGGCTGGGCGGGTCGATGGGCGACTTGCTGGCCGGGTTTGTGGCCCGCGGACCGCAGGCCCTTGATCTCCCGTCCGCCGACATCATTGCCGCCGGCATTGGTTTCCTGATCGCGCTGCTGGGCGTGTTCATGACGTTCGGTCTGCGTTCAGGCGATATCGCCTCCGCCGCAGACGTGGCCAGCCTCGCCTGGGCCACCATCCGGGTCTGGATCGATGCCCTGCGCGGGATCGGCCCATCCATCGGTCGGCTGCTTGGAGGGGGCGACGACACCGCGCCCACCGTCGAGCGCCGCGAACCCGCCCGCGAGGATCCGCCCCTGCGCAAGGCCATGCGTGCTGCGGCCAAGGCTGACAGCGAACCGGATATCGACGAGATTGACGAGGTCAGCGCCTCCGGCATCGCCTCCACCGTGAAGGTCTCTGCGACGAAAAAGGCGAAGCCGTCAGGGCGCGATGCCCGCGAGGCCCAGGGCGCCCTGCCATTCGCCAAGAGCAAGGGCTTCAAGCTGCCGCGACTGGACCTGCTGGCCAAGCCTGCGGTGCGCAATGACGCGGTGGATGAAGCGGCCTTGCGGCAGAATGCAGAATTGCTCCAGGGCGTGCTCTCCGATTTCGGCGTCAAGGGCGAGATCGTTCAGGTCCGACCCGGCCCGGTCGTCACCTTGTACGAGTTTGAACCCGCTCCGGGTGTGAAGTCCTCACGCGTGATCAATCTGGCGGATGATATCGCCCGCTCCATGAGTACGACGGCAGCGCGCGTGGCCGTCGTGCCCGGTCGCAATGCGATCGGCATCGAATTGCCCAACGCCCAGCGCGAGACGGTCTTCCTGCGCGCCCTGCTGAATGCGAAGGCCTTCGAGGACGCCAAGGCCGAGCTGCCGATGGCGCTTGGCGAGACCATTGGCGGCGAACCCTTCGTTGCCGACCTGGCGCGCATGCCGCACCTGCTGATCGCCGGCACCACCGGCTCGGGCAAGTCGGTCGGTATCAATGCCATGATCCTGTCGCTGCTCTACCGGCTGCCGCCGGAAGAATGCCGGATGATCATGATCGATCCGAAGATGCTGGAATTGTCCGTCTATGACGGGATCCCGCACTTGCTGACACCGGTTGTGACCGACCCCAAGAAGGCGGTCGTTGCCCTGAAATGGGCCGTTCGCGAGATGGAAAGCCGCTATCTGCGCATGTCCAAGATCGGCGTCCGCAATGTGTCCGGTTTCAACGAACGGGTCAGCGAGGCAGTGGAGAAGGGCGAGGAGCTCTCACGCACGGTGCAGACCGGCTACGACAAGGAGACCGGCGAACCGGTTTTCGAGACGGAGACAATCGACGCCGAGAAAATGCCCTATATCGTGGTTGTCATTGACGAGATGGCGGACTTGATGATGGTCGCCGGCAAGGAGATCGAGGCTGCTGTCCAGCGCTTGGCCCAGATGGCCCGCGCCGCCGGCATTCACCTGGTGACCGCCACCCAGCGCCCTTCGGTCGACGTCATTACCGGTACGATCAAGGCCAATTTCCCGACCCGGATCTCCTATTCCGTGACCTCGAAAATCGACAGCCGAACCATTCTCGGTGAACAGGGTGCAGAACAGCTGCTGGGCATGGGTGA
>JAYZXG010000128.1:0-2980 GCA_036141435.1 Pseudomonadota bacterium
AGGGCGTGAACCGGGTCGGCGGGCGATGTCGTTCAGGCTTGTCGGGCGGCCTGCTCCGTACCGGCGAGCACGCATCAGAGCCCCAAACAAAACTGCGCCCGGCTGAACCGGGCGCAGATACTGTTCGATCGTTTGAGTTCAGCGTTACCAGAACAAGACATAGATCGTGATGAGAGTCGCGATGATCGCCAGGCTGGCCATATTGAAGACCGGCTGCGTCGCGAACTTGATGCCCGACAGATCCACCGGACGACCTTCCTTGGGCTTGCCGGTGACGACCGACACGAACATGCCGATCAACAGGCAGGCCAGGAAGACAATCCAGATCCGTACGACAAACGGCAGATCGAGCGCCTCGAGGCCGATCGCGCCCAGCAATTGCTGGCCCGCGCCGCCCAGGGCAACCGGATTGGCCATCAGCCAGAACACGAAAGACAGCACGACCGAGCTGATGAGAAGCGCGAACGCGCCCATCGTATTGGTCCGCTTCCAGAAGAAGCCCAGCAGGAAGACGGCCACCACGCCTGGCGCGACAAAACCCGTGTATTCCTGGATCGTCTGGAAGGCGCTTTCCATGCCCCCCAGGAACGGCTGGGCCAGGACCAGCGCGATCGCCATTGCAGCGAAAGCCGTCACACGACCAACCGTCACATAGTGCTGCTCGGACTTCTTGGGACGCATCGAGCGATAGAGATCCATCGTGAAGATCGTCGAGATGGAGTTCATCATCGACGCCAGCGACGACACGACCGCGGCGATCAGTGCCGCAAAGACGAGGCCTCGAATGCCGGTCGGGACCAGCGTCATCAGCACGCCGTAGGTGCTGTCCGGACGCGCATCCAGAGCCGACTGGTCAAGCATGCCATTCTGCGCCAGGTGAAGTGCTGCGATACCCGGGATCACAACGATGACCGGGATGAGCAGTTTCAGGCTGGCCGCGAAAGCCAGACCCTTGCGGGCTTCGGCCAGGCTCTTCGAGCCCAGTGCGCGCTGGATGATGTACTGGTTGAACCCCCAATAGGAGAAGTGCAGAACCCACAGGCCGCCCAGCAATGTCCAGATCCCCGGAAGGTCGGAATAGTTGGGATGTTCAGGGCTGAGGATCATGTTGAAGTGGCCCGGAATACCGCTCAGCAGGGTCTGGAAACCCGCCAGCGCGCCGGCGCCCGCACCCACAAGGTCGAGGGCGATCCAGGTGATCAGCACACCCCCGACGATCAGGATGACAACCTGGATGATATCCGTCAGAGCGACTGCCTTGAGGCCACCATACAAAGAATAGAGCACCGCGAAGGCCGCAAGCGCGATCATGCCAGGCAGAACCGCCAATCCGGTCACGGCATTGATCGCCAAGCCGCCCAGCCAGAGCACACTTGTCAGGTTCACGGCGGTGTAAAGCGCAATCCAGAACACGGCCATGATGGATTTGACGCCACCGCCGAAGCGCTGATCCAGGAATTGCGGCATCGTGTAGACATTGCGTTCCAGGAAAATCGGCAGGAAATACTTCGCCACGACCAGCAGGACGATTGCCGCTTGCCATTCATACGCGGCGATTGCGAGGCCGACGACATAGCCTTGTCCGGACTGCCCGATGATCTGCTCGGCAGATATGTTCGCGGCGATCAAGGAGGCGCCGACCGCCCACCAGGGCAGTGCCTTGCCGGCCAGGAAATAGTCGGTGGAATCCTTGGTGTGACCCGCCTTCTCCCGGCTGACCAGTGTCGCGATTGCAATCAGTCCCACGGCGTAGCCGAGGACGATTACGAGATCGATCATTGAAAGTGCCATTTTTCTCCCCTGGAAACGACGGCCCCCAGCGCGCTTTTGCACGTCCTCGACCGTCGCGACGACAAGCCAATTGTCGCCCCCTGTCAAAATTGTTAGCGCGAACAGGTCATCTGCGCAACGCGCCCCGACCGGGACATGCCTTCGCCGCAACACCGGTCAGACACGATCCCGAGGGACGCCATTTAATGAATAAAAACAGTCGCTTGCTCCGCTTTCCGACTGATTTATTCTTGAAAAGGGAAGTCGCTGGCAGGGTCGCCCCGGTATCGCCTCGCTATTCCCAAAATCACTTTCCGACCTATTTGCTCTTGATCGAAAATAGCGAATTCGAGACAACGGACAACAGAAATGATAACGTTGTCATTTCTGATTTGAGGTAGTGAGTACCGGGGAGGAAATTTGCCGTGATGAAAACTCGAACAGGCCTTGCCGCGGTCGCCGCGATCATGATGGCGTTCACGCTCGAGGCCGGATTTGCCTTTTCTGGCCCAAGCATGGCCATGGCCAGTGACCCGTTGAACGACCGTTTCTCGGTCCGCTGGGACACGGAAGGCGGAAACATGCGCCGCCGGATCGTTGAATCGCCCACCGCGCCGGGCGGGGCTGCGCTGGAAGTCACCATGCGTCGTCGGCTCAATGAAGCCTGGCGCTCTCGGGTAACGGTTCCGATTATCAATGACATCCGCGCAGGCGATGAAGTTGTGCTGCGTGTCTGGGTCCGCGCCGAAGATCCGATCCGCGGACAGGAAACCGGCAATCTGGACCTGCAGCTGGTTCGCACCAGCGAGCCCTACGACAACATTTTCAGCGAGAACATTCGCCCCACGAGCGAGGGCCAGTACTACACCGTCCGCGGTGTTGCACAGGCTGATTTCGACGCCGACGATGTGGTGTTTGGTGCCAATCTTGGTTATGGCCGCCAGACCATTCAGTTTGGTCCGATCTTCATTGACCGTGTCGCTTCAGCTGCCGAATAGAAGCTGAAGCTTGCAAGCTAACGGCTGGGCGCCCCGCGATGCGGGCGCCCGGTCCCCTTGCTGATCTGCGCTAGCCGCGCTCGCCGAACCGCTCTTCCATCACCCGCTTGGGACGGCGGTCGAGTTTGAACAGCCCCCAGTGCTTTTCCGGCTCATCCGGATCAGGAGAGCCTTTCCAGGGTTCATCGAAGGCTTCAAAGACAAAGGTCAGG
>JAYZXG010000129.1:0-2645 GCA_036141435.1 Pseudomonadota bacterium
CCAATCTCTTCTTCTCGGACAATGCGGCCCATGCCGAAATCCGGGGTGTTGAGGGTGATGTGACCTGGGCGCCGGAAGCCATGCCGGGTCTGACGGTCGCCGGCGCATTCTCGATCCTGGATACCGAGATCACCGAGGTGCTGACGCCGACCAATGATGTTGTCGCCGGTTCTGAACTCGCTTTTGCACCGGCCTTCCAGACCAATCTGCGTGCGCGATACGAATTTGATCTGGACAATGGGTGGCTGGCCCACGTGCAGCCGCAGCTGGTACATTCCGCCAGCAGCGTCAGCGACGTCATCGAGATCAACAAGGTCGCCATTGATGGTTACACCATGGCGCATTTCTCCACGGGCGTATCCTCCGACACCTGGCGTGTGGAGCTGTTTGTCGACAACGTGACCAACGCACGGGCGGAGATGAGCAATAACTTCGTCTTTGACCGCGAGCGCGTGACGATCGCGCGGCCGCGCACCTGGGGCGTGCGGGTCGGGGTCGATTTCTGATCCGGCGATTGCCACACTGGAATGTCTGAAAGGGAGCGCAATCCTGCTTGCGCTTCCTTTCGCATTTCTCGGGAGCAGTAATTGAGCGATACAGCCAGCCCAACGGAGACACGGCTCAAGGATGCCCAGAAGGCCATGATGGCGGGGCGTCTGGAGGAGGCGGCCGAGATGCTCTCGGCCATCCTGTCCGAGCTTCCCGGGCAAGCGGACGCCCTTTATGCGGCGAGTGTCTGCGCCCGCTATCGCAAAGATCATGCGGCGGCTGACGCCTTTCTCATCCGCTTGTTCGATGTCGCTCCCGAATACGGGCGCGGATACCAGGAATTGGGATATCTGCGCCGAGAAACCGGCGATCCGGCCGCGGCGCTGGAGGCTTTCCAGCGGGCCACACGCTACAACCCCTCGCTGATCACCAGCTGGCAGGCCCAGGCGGACCTGCTTGCCCAGAGCCATCCGCAGGCGGCCCGTCACGCCTCTGCCCAGGCACAGCGCCTGCAGGCCCTGCCGCGCGAAGTCGTGGCGGTAACCAATCTGATCGCCGAGGGGAAGATCCTGAAGGCCGAGGCCCTGTGCCGGAATTTCCTGCAGCAACATCCAAGGCATGTGGAAGCCATGCGCCTGCTGGCAGAGATCGGTGTGCAGCTCGGCATTCTGGACGATGCGGAATTCCTGCTGGAAAGCGCGGTCGAGTTCGAGCCCGGGAATATCCAGGTGCGGCTCGATTATATCCAGGTGCTACGCAAGCGGCAGAAGTTCGAGCAGGCCCTGGAGCAGGCCCAGCAGCTGTATGACAGCGCGCCGGATAATGCCCTGTTCAAGTCTCACTATGCGATCGAGAGCATGCAGACCGGTGCTTATGACCGGGCCCTGGCGCTGTTTGATGAAATCCTGGCGGAGCAACCCGATGACCCGCTTGTCCTGACCTCGCGCGGACACGCGCTCAAGACCATGGGACGTCACGAGGACGCGGTGGCCTCCTACCGAAAGGCTGTTGCGACCAAACCGGATCATGGCGATGCCTGGTACGGGCTCGCCAATCTGAAGACCTTCGCGTTCCGCCCCGAGGAAACCGCTGCGATGGAGCGCGAGGAGGCCCGCGGGAATCTGGCGCTGACAGACCGCGTGCACCTGTGTTTTGCGCTCGGAAAGGCGCATGAGGATGCCGGGCGTTATGCGGAGGCCTTCGCGTTTTATGAGCGCGGCAATGCCCTGAAATGCGCGCAGACGCGTTACACGCCCGAGCATATGGACGCGGAGTTCGAGGCGCAGAAGCGACACTGCTCCCGGGCTTTGATGGATGAGAGAACGCAGGGCGGCCATGCGGCGCCGGATCCGATTTTCATCGTCGGCCTGCCACGGGCGGGCTCGACCCTGCTGGAACAGATCCTGGCCTCGCACAGCCAGGTCGATGGCACGCTGGAATTGCCCAACATCCTGTCTCTGGCGCATCGCCTGAGAGGGCGGAACAAGCTCAATGACCGGGATCGCTACCCGCGTATCCTGGGCGAAATGACGCCGGCCGAGCGCGAGAAGCTGGGGGCCGAGTACATCGACAACACGCGTATTCACCGTGCCGGAGCGCCCTTCTTCACCGACAAGATGCCCAATAACTTCCGGCATATCGGCCTGATCAAGATGATCCTCCCCAATGCCCGGATCATCGATGCGCGGCGCGAGCCCATGGCGTGTTGCTTCTCGGGCTTCAAGCAACTTTTCGCCGAGGGTCAGGAATTCACCTATGGCCTCGAGGAAGTCGGGCGATACTACCGTGGATATGTTGATCTCATGCGGCACTGGGACGCGGTGCTGCCGAGTGAAATCCTGCGGGTCCAGTATGAGGACGTGGTCGCCGACCTGGAGGCCCAGGTCCGCCGCATCCTCGATTTTTGTGGTCTGCCCTTCGAGGCAGGCTGTGTGGATTTCCACAAGACCAATCGCGCTGTTCGCACGGCCAGCTCGGAACAGGTCCGCCAGCCGATCAATACGGCGGGACTGGAGCAGTGGCGCCATTTCGAGGCGCATCTCGACCCGCTCAAGATGGCTCTGGGCGATGCCCTGACCGGATACAAGGACTGATCATGCCCAAACGCTTCTACAAGACGAAATACGAGACGGGTCAGGACAATATTTCACTGCTGG
>JAYZXG010000130.1:0-2934 GCA_036141435.1 Pseudomonadota bacterium
GTTTGCGCCTCAAGGGTACAACCGGGAGACCGCCCATGGCGAGGAAAAATCGTCACGCACGAAGGTCATTCTGTCATGCAGCCGGAAGGGGCGATCGCGCCAGAACTCCAAGCTTCTGGGCCGAATGACAAATCCGGACCAGTGCTCGGGCCGGGGCACTTCGCCCAGGCCGAACCGCGCCGCTTCCCGCGCGACGGATTTTTCCAGGGCGAACCGGCTTTCCAGCGGCCGGGATTGCCTGGACGCCCAGGCCCCGATCCGGCTGTCGCGCGCCCGCGACGCGAAATAGGCATCCGCCTCGTCCTGGGGCACAGGTTCGACCTGCCCCCTGACACGGACCTGGCGGCGCAGGGATTTCCAGTGGAAACAGAGTGCCGCCTGGGCATTCTCGGCCAATTGCTGTCCCTTGGCGCTTTCCAGATTGGTGTAGAAAATGAAGCCTCGCTCGTCGACGCCCTTCAGGAGCACCATGCGCACATCCGGCAAGCCGTCCTGGTCCGCGGTCGCGAGCGCCATCGCATTGGCGTCGTTGGGCTCTTTTTTCTTGGCGTCCTCCAGCCACTGGGCAAACAGCTCGAACGGGTCCTCGCGGTCAAAGATCTCGACAGCATTGGCATCCGCGGTGTTCTGATACTCCGCATCGCTCGGGGATGGCGGGATGAGCGGGTCCTTGGACATGACAGCTCCTTTGTCTCCCCCGCTAGTTAGCTGCCCCACACCGCGCGTCAACCTTTCGGGAATCTTTCGGTTTTATCCTCCGCGCCATGACATCGCGCGTTGGTAGTATTCGTGAAGCCTATGCCGTGCTCGGACTGGAACCGGGTGCGGGGTTCAAGGCTGCGAAAACAGCCTTCAGAGAAGCCGCGAAACGCCTGCACCCCGACATCACGACGCCGTCACCGGACATGCTGTGCGAACTGGCTGATATTGTTGCCGCGATCCGCTTGATCGAGAGCAATCGTCCCGTCTGTCTGGAGATCGAGATTTCCGCCGCCGATGCCCGCAAGGGCGTCTCGCGCGCACTGAAGCTGGGCGACAAGCCTGTCATTGTACGAATACCGGCCGGGACCGAGGACGGCGCCCAGCTCGCCGCAGTCGGCGAGGATCATGTCATGGTCACCATCAGCATTCGCGAGAGGGCAGAGGGCTGGCAGGCCCTGACGGGCGAGCATGATGATGAAGCGCTGTCGAACTTTGTTGAAGAATTCTCACGTCCCTCGCCCATGTCGCGCTTTGCACGCTGGATCCGGAATTCGCAGTCCGTGGCGTGACGGTCAGAGCTCTGCTCGCTAATCTCGCGCAAACGGCGGATGAATCATGTCTCACAACACATTTGGTCATATGTTCCGGGTCACGACCTGGGGGGAGAGCCACGGTCCGGCAATCGGTGCCGTGGTGGATGGTTGCCCGGCGGGCATCCCGCTCAGCGCAGCTGATCTTCAGCCCTGGCTGGACCTGCGTCGCCCGGGCACCAGCCGTCACGTGACACCGCGCCAGGAACCGGACCAGGTCCGCATCCTGTCCGGCGTGTTCGAGGACGACCGGACCAATGGACCGGTCACAACCGGGACGCCGATCAGCCTGATGATCGAGAATGTCGATGCCCGCTCCAAGGATTACAGCGACATCCGCGACAAGTGGCGGCCCGGTCACGCAGACTTTACCTACGACATGAAATACGGCGTGCGCGATTACCGCGGTGGCGGGCGATCGTCGGCGCGGGAAACCGCCATGCGCGTGGCTGCCGGCGGCATTGCCCGCAAGGTGCTCGGCGAGGATATCACCATCCGCGCTGCGCTGGTCCAGATCGGCGAGCGCACCATCGATCGCGGGCGATGGGACTGGGGCGAGGTCGCCAACAACCCCTTCTTCTGTCCCGATGCCGAGACCGCAGCCCTGTGGGAAGCGGACATGGACCAATTGCGCCGGGATGGCAGCTCCACGGGCGGCATTGTCGAAGTCGTGGTCTCCGGCCTGCCCGCCGGTTGGGGCGCGCCCGTCTATGCCAAGCTGGATAGCGAGATCGCCGCAGCCATGATGACAATCAATGCGGTCAAGGGCGTGGAGATCGGCGCCGGCTTTGCCTCCGCGGCCCTGCGCGGGGAAACCGCCGCCGACGAGATGGAAATGGGCGAAGACGGGCCGCGTTTCCGCACCAACCACAATGGCGGGGTGTTAGGCGGCATTTCCACGGGACAGGACCTCGTGGTGCGGTTTGCGGTCAAGCCGACCTCCTCGATTCGCGTGCCGCGTGACACGCTGGACCGGTCTTACGAGGAAACCCAGATCGTCACCCACGGTCGGCACGACCCATGTGTCGCCATCCGCGCCGTCCCCGTGGGTGAAGCCATGGCTGCGCTTGTGCTGGCGGATCAGAAACTGCGCCACGAGGCCCAGGCTGCCTGGTAAAATCCCAACATGACACACCCGTTCATGCTGGGCTCATCGACGCCTCTTTAGTGTCTTGTTAACGCCGGACATCCCGGCCCATCGACAGGGAGCGATCGAGATGCACCAGAAGACCCTCTCCAAAGCTGCACTAATGGCGGCTGCCCTGCTGCCCGCCGTGATGTTCATTGGCTCTGCGGAAGCGTCCGCGATCGTCGAGGATGCCGCGTTCGAGGTTGAGCAGGACATCAATGAGCGCCGCATTCGCGCCAATCAGGAGCGACGAAGCGAGGAGCGCCAGGAACGCCGCCAGAATCGCTCGGAAAACCGCCAGGAACGCCGTGAAAACCGGTCTGATAACCGCCAGCAGCGCCGCGAAACCCGCGGAGAAAACCGTCAACAGCGTCGCGATGGCCGCACGGGTGCTCGACAGGAGCGCCGTGAACAGGTCCAGGACCGCATCCAGAACAATCGCGGTCGAGGCGAAGCGCGCCGGGACCGCGAGCGCGTCCGCTCCAATGAGACGGCCGGCGGTACGAGCAATCG
>JAYZXG010000131.1:0-4997 GCA_036141435.1 Pseudomonadota bacterium
CGCCGTGAATCGGTTCGTCGTCGGAATCATCGTCATCGATCACGACTCGCCTCAACCGGCGCGCTCCTCGGTAGTGCGCATTGTTTCTGATGGCCACTCGCTCCATCGACTCCGGCCAGCACGCTGTCATAGTCGTACCCGTTCTGCAGGTAGGGGTCGCCGCGCAGCAATTGGGAGAAGCCGGCCACCTGGGCCGAAAAACGGGCGTCAACCGGGGCATCGCTCAGACGCGACACCGCATCGCCGGGCGTGATCGGGCGTTCGATCAGCGTGCTGTCGGCCTCGCCGGGCAACTTGTAGCGAATGCGCAAATGCGCGAACTCGGCGGACCGGTCGTGCGCGGCCGGCGCGGCATTGCCATAGCGCAGCGGATCCGTCAGGGCGCCGTCACTTCCGGGGGCAGCGATTTCATAGATGGCGGTCACGGAGTGGCCGGACCCGACCTCGCCCGCATCAACCGCGTCATTGTTGAAATCCGCGCGATCAAGCAATCGCGTTTCATAGCCGATCAGGCGATATTCTGCGACCTGGGCCGGGTTGAACTCGACCTGGATCTTGACGTCATTGGCGATGGTGAAGAGTGATCCGAACGTCTCCTCGACCAGCATGCGTCGCGCTTCCTGGCGACTGTCGATATAGGCGGCCACGCCGTTTCCGGCCTGGGCAATGGTCTGCATCATCTGGTCATTGTAATTGCCACGACCAAAGCCCATCACCGAGAGATAGATGCCACTGTCCCGCTTGCGCGCGACAAAGTCCTCCAGGCGTTCATCCTGGGTCACGCCGACATTGAAATCACCATCCGTGAGCAACATCACGCGGTTGACCGCCTCGGGATCGAAATTTTCCTCGGCCAGGCTGTAGGCCAGGGACAGACCCGCGCCGCCTGCTGTGGAACCGCCGGCCCGAAGACTGTCCAGTGCCTCGTGGATCTGAGGGGCGTGACGCGCCTGTGTCGGCTCGAGGACGGCGCCAGCCGCGCCGGCATACACAACGATCGACACCGTGTCGTCCTCGTCCAGCTCATCCACCAGCATATGCATGGCCTGAAGGGCCAATGGCAGCTTGTCGGGCGCATTCATCGAGCCGGAGACATCGATCAGGAAGACAAGGTTGGCGCGCGGCCGTTCGGTCGGGATGAGATCATAGCCCTGCACACCAATGTGCAGCAGCTGGGTATTCTCGTTCCATGGCGTCGGCATGACCTGGACCGAGGTCGAGAACGGTGCGTCTGCGGCCTCCGGAAGCGCGTATTCGTAATCGAAGTAATTCACCATCTCCTCGATACGCACAGCATCACTCGGCGGCAGCTCGCAATCATGCAGATGATTGCGCACCACCGCGTAACTCGCCGTGTCGACATCGATCGAGAAGGTCGACACCGGGGTTTCCGCGGTCACGTTGACCGGGTTGGCCTGCACGTCCTCGAACCGGTCCCGGTTGGGCATGGGGTCAGGCTGGGGCCGTGCGAAATTTGCCACCAGCGGAGCGCTCTGTTGCGCCATCGGCTGCGGCGATGCCGGAGGTGGTGGTGCAGGCGGCGGCGGGGGCGGAGGTGAAGGTGGAGGCATTTCCATGGCGGCCTCGGCCCGCACCATCATGCCCGACGTACGGCGTCCAAATCGCATCCGCCGGTCTTCTTCGACCGGTCGAGGCAGGCACACCTGCGGTACTGCCCGGTCATATTGTGGAACACCCTGAGCCGTCACACGCGGTGTGTCGACAATACTCATGCCGCCGATCAGGGCGACGGCCGCAGCGCTCATCAAGAGTTTCTGAGACATTTCCTTCCCCTTCCTGTCCCTGGGACAGACAGGGATGCGCGCGCTTCACAGCCAAGCCTTGGCTGAAACGGGGCATTCTCGGGGCATTTTGTTCATCAAGCGGGCCGGATTGGGCCGCTTCAGGCCAGTTCCGGCTCATGACCCAGTGCTTTGACCAGGGCAACAATCCGATCAATCACCGCATCCAGCCGGGCCTCGTCGGTCGCACGCACGACCAGCTGGGTGCCCCGCCGCAACTTGCCGTCCTGCAGCTCGAGGAAATAGGGATAGCTGCCGATGGAAACATCGGGGTACGCGTCTTGAAGCTCGCCCAGCTGGACCGCAATATCGCCTTCGCGCAGCCCCTCCCCCTTGACCGAGCGCGAGCGCGTCACCGCCCCGCCCTCCAGGCGATGGGCGATGTCCTCGAGCATTCCGCGGGCAATCTTGGGCACACCGGCCAGCGTGAACACATTGCCGGTCTGGAAACCGGGCGCGCCGGTCACCGGATTTTCGATCAGTGATGCCGTGTCCGGGATTCGCGCCATGCGCTTGCGGCTTTCCGTCAACGGTGTGCCGGTCTTTTCATACCAGTGCTCGATGATCGCCAGTGCGTCCGCGCGCACGTCGATGCCGACACCAAAAGCCCTCGCGATACTGTCCGCGGTAATGTCGTCATGGGTCGGTCCGATGCCGCCGGTCGTGAAGACATAGTCGGCCTTGGCCCGCAGTGTATTGACCGCATCGACGATCTCATCCTCGACATCGGGAACGACCCGACATTCGCTGATATTAATCCCCAGCGGCGCGAGAAATTGAGCGATCTGCTGCAGGTTCTTGTCCTGGGTGCGGCCCGAGAGCACTTCATCGCCGATCAGCAATACTGCCGCTGTAACCTGTTTCATCTCACCCATATCCAATCACCTGTGACTCGGTTCTACTGGGGTATATGAGCCGGTGCGGGGATTGTCCAAGTCATGAAATTCGAAACCGCCCTGATCGAGGGCCGCCTCGTCAAGCGCTACAAGCGTTTCTTTGCCGATGTTGAACTGGCATCGGGCGAAATCGTGACTGCGCACTGCCCGAACACGGGCGCGATGGCCGGCATCAAGGAGCCCGGGCTGCGGGTCTGGATCGAGCCTGCGTCCAATCCCAAGCGCAAGCTTCGCTATACCTGGGAGATTGTCGAGGCGGGCGGCGTGCTGATCGGCGCTCACCCGGCCCGGGCCAACGCGCTGGCCGAGGAAGCCGTCAATGCCGGGGTCATCCCGGAACTGGCCGGCTATTCCAGCCTCCGGCGCGAGGTGAAATACGGAGAGAACTCCCGCATCGATCTGTTACTGGAAAAGGATGGGGGCCCGCCGTGCTGGGTCGAGGTCAAGAACGTGCACTGGCAAAGACAGCCGGGACTGGCCGAATTCCCCGATGGCGTGACCAGCCGGGGTGCCAAACACCTCAACGAGCTGGCGGCGCAGGCTGCCAAGGGCGATCGCGCTGTCCAGCTCTTTGTTGTCCAACGGGACGATTGCCAGACCTTGCGGCCAGCTGCGGACCTGGATCCGGTCTATGCCGAGACGATCAAACAGGCCCGGGCGGCCGGGGTTGAGGTCCTCGCCTACGCCTGTTCGGTAACGCCCGAGGAAATCTCGATCAGCCACCGCATGGCTTTTGAAACATTATAACAATGCAACATGACTGAAAAATAAGGTCATCACGCGTTGAGAAGCACTGCCCCGTCAGTATATTCCCCCGGTCGATTTTTTCTCTGGGGAGGCAGAGTATGAAGTATCTAGTTCCACTGCTGGCGAGTACCGCACTGGTCGCCTGTGACATGGACAGCCTGACGTCTGGTGGCGGTGACGCGGCCTCTGCAGAGTTCACGCCGAATGTCAGCGTCGAGAATATCGAAGCCCACATTCGCTTCCTCGCATCCGACTATATGGGCGGACGCGACACGGGTTCGGACGGCTATGAAATCGCCGCCAACTACGTGGCGTCCCAATATCGCCTGCTCGGCCTCGAGCCCGCCGGCGACAATGACACCTATTTTGCGGAAGTCCCGCTGCAGGAAGTCACGTCCGACCTGGAATACAGCCAGCTGACGATCAACGGCCAGACCTTCGCCCAGGGCGAACGCGCGCTGATCAGCACGAATTCCAGCGTCCTGGAATCTGAAGTCACCGCACCGCTCGTTTTCGTCGGCTATGGCGTTTCAGCGGCCAATCGCGGTCATGACGACTACGCGGACATCGACGTCGAAGGCAAAATCGTTGTCGTCGTCAATGGTGTGCCGGACATCTTCCCGAGCGAGGAACGCGCCCACCACAATTCCGGCACGACCAAGCGCAACAATGCCGCAGCGAACGGCGCTGTCGGCATGATCACCATTTCCGGCTGGAGCGATGAACAGGTCGCCAGCATTGTGCAGGGCTTTTCTGCGCGTCCGCAGGTTCGCCTGACCGCGGCAACCGGCCCGAGCTCGCTTGAGCAGGTGCGCGCCTCTGCAACCGTCAGCGCCTCGCTGGGCGCCGAGCTGTTCGAGGGCGCCGAGATGAGCCTCGAGGAAGTCCGTGGCGCCATGAGTGCCGACGAGGGTGCAACCTTCCCGCGCTTTGACCTGCCGGGCGAAGCCACCATCCGTCAGCGCACGAATTCCGAGCCGTTCTCCGACCCGAATGTGGTCGGCATGATCCGCGGCTCCGATCCGGAAGTGGCCGACGAATATGTCGTACTGACCGCACACCTGGACCATATCGGCCAGATCACCAATTCCATGCGCGCCAGCGGTGCCTGCCGCTCTGACGACGAGGAAGACACCATCTGTAACGGCGCTGTCGACAATGCGTCGGGCATTTCGGTGATGCTGGAAACGGCCCGTACCTTCCAGGAGCACGGCACGCCGCGTCGCTCCGTTCTCTTCGTCGCCCTGACGGCCGAGGAGAAAGGCCTGCTGGGGTCAGAACATTTCGCCCGCAACCCGACGGTTCCGCACGACCAGATGGTCGCCAATGTGAACCTGGACATGCCGGTCATCGTCTACGAATTCTCTGATGTTGTGGCCTTTGGTTCCGACCATTCCAATCTCGGACCGATCGCCTCGCGCGCCGCAGAGCGTCTGGGCATTGCGGTGTCCGAGGACCCGATCCCGGAACAGTCTCTCTTCGTGCGTTCGGACCACTACAACTTTGTCCGCGAAGGCGTGCCGTCTCTCTTCCTGATGACGGGTTTCTCCTC
>JAYZXG010000132.1:0-3554 GCA_036141435.1 Pseudomonadota bacterium
GACCAGCTGGCCTATTGCGCCACCAAGGGCGCACTGACCCAGATGACCAAGTCCATGGCGCTGGCATTGGCGAAATACGGCATCCGGGTCAATGCGATCGGCCCGGGCAGTATCAATACCGACGTGCTCAAGGCTGTGAATGACAATCCCGAGGCCATGGACAAGATCATGTCCCGCACGCCGCTGGGCCGGATCGGGGATCCCGACGAGATTGCCTCGATCGCCTCTTTCCTGGCTTCCAAGGATGCCAGTTACATGACCGGAACCACGCTCTATGCAGACGGCGGGCGGATGGCCATGAATTACACCGTCCCCAAGGACTGATACAAAAAAGGCCGCCCATCGGGCGGCCTTCTTGTTTGCATGCAGCGAAGACTAGTCGTCGCTGGAACCGGATCCACCGAACAGGGTTTCCAGATTGATCTCGCCGGTCGGCAGATCATCATTTTCCGGCGTCTCGAGCTCATCCGTCGGCTTGAGCGTATCCGCCAGCAATTCCGGATTTTCCTCTTCGATCTTCTTGCGGCGCGCAGAGGCCTTCTTGACCTGCTCATCCAGATCGATCTGGGTACACAGGCCCAGCGAAACCGGATCGGTGGGCTTGATGTTCGCCGCATTCCAGTGCGTGCGTTCACGCACGGCCTGGATGGTCGTCTTGGTCGTACCGATCAGCTTGGAAATCTGTGCGTCGGCCAGTTCCGGGTGGTTGCGAACCAGCCAGGCAATGGCATCAGGGCGGTTCTGACGACGCGACAGCGGCGTATAGCGCGGACCGCGACGCTTGGCCGGTTGATGCAGGTCAGCATATTTCGGCTTCACCACTGACATGCGGTAATCGGAATTGTCTTCCGCCTTGCCAATTTCTTCCCGCGTCAGCTGACCATTGGAAATCGGGTCTGCACCGCGCACACCGGTCGCGACATCACCGTCAGCGATGCCTTTGACTTCCAGCGGGTGCAGGCCGCAAAAGTCGGCGATCTGATCAAAGGTCAAAGACGTATTGTCGACGAGCCATACCGCCGTGGCTTTCGGCATCAGAATTTCAGTCATGCCAGTTTTGCTCCGTGGAAAATAAAAAAAGCCCGACACGGCGGCCGGGCTTGGGCTTCCGACGCTTCACCAAGAGCAAGCTCCAGCGAAGCGATTTGCACCCCGTATAGCCCAGCTCGCGAGGCCTGCAAAGCGTTTCGCTGAATACGCTGTCACGGAATCAGCAGGATCTTGCCGGAGTGCTGCCCGCCGTCGAGGCGCTCATGCGCCGAACGGACATCATCGAGGTCGAAACGGCTGTCGATGACCGGCTGGAGGCGCCCCGCCTCGATCCACGGCCAGACCCGGTTGCGGATTTCCTCCGCGAGACGCGCCTTCTCGCGATCCGGACGCGCACGCAGCGTCGACCCGGTCAGCGTCAGCTGCTTGAGCATGACCCGCATCAGATCGATCTCGCACCGACTGCCCTGCAGGAAAGCGATCGATACGATGCGGCCACCCTGGTTCATGATGTTGATATTCTTCTGCACATAGGGCCCGCCGACCATGTCGAGCACGACGTCGACACCGCCCTCGTCCTGGCAGATGGTCTCGAAGTCCGCGTCGCGATAATTGATCGCGATATCCGCGCCCAGCTCGCGGCAGAGCGAACATTTCTCCTCTGTACCCGCGGTCGCGATCACTCGGGCGCCATGCGCCTTGGCCATCTGGATCGCGGTTGTTCCAATACCACTCGTCCCGCCATGAACCAGGAACGTCTCGCCCGGGGCCAGTGCACCGCTTTCGAACACGTTGGCCCACACCGTGAAGACGGTTTCGGGCAGTCCGGCCGCGTCGCGCAGGTCCACCCCTTCCGGTTTGGGCAAGGTGGCACCGGCCTTGGCGATGGCAAAATCGGAATACCCGCCGCCCGACACGAGGGCACAGACCTCGTCTCCCGCGCGATATGTGGTCACATCCTGCCCGGTCTCGACCACGACACCGGAAAGCTCCAGACCCAGTCCCGGCTGGGCCCAGGCCGGCGCCGGATAAAAGCCCAGGCGCTCGATCTGATCGGGGCGATTAATGCCACAGGCCGCTGTCCGGATCAGGATTTCGTCCGCCTGAAGGTCCGGAATCTGACGCGGCTCAACAGACAAAACCTCTGGCCCGCCAGGGGGTTGAGCGAGAACGATCCGGTGTGTGCGATTTTGTGCCATGGGACTTTTCTGCAGATAGCGCTATGCTTGAAACAAGCAGTGAAGGAGGCGTCAGATGTTCCATGATGATGAAGCCAGTACAAGCACCAAGGACGATGAGCTGATCCGTCCGGGCGAGGACTTGAGCGGTTTCTCTCTGGACGGGCTGGCAGAACGACGTCGATTGCTGGAAGCGGAAATCCGCCGTATCGATGAAATAACTGACAAAAAGAAGGCCGGATTGGACGCGGCAGAGGCCGTTTTCAAGATTTAGTCAACGTATTGGGGGGATTCTGGCCCTCGCCTTGCATCGATTCGTTCAAGGCACGACGGACAGATGGACGCGTTATGACGGATGCACCGACACTTTTCCCCGCTGGCGGGGGCGCAGCGAGCCGGACTCGCGATTTTGCGGCTTCGGAAATGTTTCAGAAGCTCTTCACCGAAGGCATGGACCTGGTGGAAGAGACGGCAAGCTATCTCGATGGCCCGGGCCGCGATGACTCCAAGTCACTCGATCGTGCCGGTGCCCTGTCCTACGCGACCGAGAGCATGAAGCTCACGACACGCCTGATGCAGGCCGCCTCCTGGCTGCTCGCACAGCGCGCTGTGGCCGAGGGCGAAATGAGCCCGGAAGACGTGCTCGACAACAAATACCGCCTTGGTTTTGACCGCCCGACCGACGACCTCTGGCCGGAAGGCGAAACACCGCCGCAAATCCTGGCGGCGCTGGTGACGCGCTCCCGCGCGCTCTATGCCCGACTCAAGCGCCTCGACGACAATCTGTATTCGGAAGAAGCTCCGGAAACGGAAGCCAATCCGGTCGCAGACCAGATGGCGATGCTGCGCGGAGCTTTCAGCGAAAGCTAGAAGAGCTCGACATTGAGGTCGCCACTGACGGCCTCGTCATCTCCCCACAGATCCACATCCGCTTCGGCGCTGTCCTTGGCATCGTCAGGCGTCTCCTGCGCGACATCCTGCAGGAATGTATCAATCGCCCGCTCCAGGGCGTCGACGAAGCCCGCCAGCTCGTCCGAGAGCTGGTCAGTCTGCACCGCAACCCTGCTGGATGACGCAACGGCGTCGGAAAGATTGGACATTTGCTGACGTGCCGACACGGCACCGTCGGACACGGACTGGGAATTCGCCTCGATCGCCTCGCTGGCGCGGGCCTGGTCTGCGATCGCGTCGGAAACGGCGGATACGAACTCGCTCGAGGTCGAACTCAGCGCCTCGATCCGCTCCATCGCGCCTGCCACCTGGCTCACCGCTTCGGTAAGGTGTTCAATCTGTTTGTGGATCGACGTGGTCGCCTGCGCTGTCTGTTCGGACAATTGCTTGACCTCGCCCGCGACAACAGCGAAGCCCCGACCGCTCTCGCCGGCC
>JAYZXG010000133.1:0-12440 GCA_036141435.1 Pseudomonadota bacterium
TCCAGGCGGTTGCGCATGCGGGTCAGCGGCGTGCGCAGGTCATGCGCGATGCTGTCGCCGGTGTGACGCATGCGATGCATCAGGGCCTCGACGCGGTCGAGCATGTTGTTGAAATTCTCGGACAGCTCGTCCAGCTCATCGCCGGTATTGTTGCGTGGTGCCCGGCGGGTGAGGTCCCCCGCCTTCACACTTCGCGCCACCGTATTGATGGCATCGAGGCGGGCGACAAAACGTCTCGAGATGAAAATGCCGCCGGCGACCCCCAGCGCCAGGGCCAGGGCAGAGGCCGCAAAAATCGTGTTGAGCATCCGGCCGACGAGCGAGTTTTCCTCGTCGACATCGAGACCGACAAAAAGCTGATACCCGCTGGGCAGTTCGACCAGACGGCCGCGCGCGGCGCGATTGTCCTTGTCGGCGTCTTCCTCCTCGGCGCCGGCGACAACCGGTCGGCGATAGGAAAATTGCAAGCGACCCTCGTCATCGGGCTGGACATCGGGCAAGCCGGAGAGGTTGCCTGACAGGCTGCGGCCCGACGGATGCACCAGCAGATAGAGATAGTCGGCGCCGCCACCGACCGTTCGCTGCAGGATATAGCGATTGATCGACCGGATACCGCCGGCCTGGAAACGCGCCTCCAGCGCCGTCACCTCCTCATTGATCGAGGCATCGGCACGCCGCAGCATCATCCCCGCCGAAGCCACGTAGACAAAGGCGAGGATGAGGAAGCTGGACAGGGCGAACAACGCCGCCGACAGCATGGTCTGCCGGAAGGCTGTCGTCCGCAGGAAGGCTGGACTACGCGCGCTCACCCCGGATTACGCCTGCAGGCGATAGCCGGCACCGCGCACCGTGTGCAGCAGCGAGCGCGGGAACGGCTTGTCGATCTTGGAGCGCAGGCGCGAGATGTGAACATCGATGACATTGGTCTGGGGGTCGAAGTGATAATCCCAGACTTTCTCCAGCAGCATGGTGCGGGTCACGACCTGGCCGGAATGCTTCATGAGAAACTCCAGCAGGCGGAATTCGCGCGGCTGCAGCAGGATCTCCTCCTCGCCCCGGTTTACCGTGCGGGCGAGCAGGTCCATTTCCAGGTCACCGACCACCAGCTTGGTGCGGACCGTTTCCGGGTCACGACGACGGGCCAGGGCCTCGACGCGCGCCAGCAGTTCGGCGAACGCGTACGGCTTAACCAGATAGTCATCGCCGCCGGCCTTGAGGCCTTCCACGCGGTCATCGACCTCGCCCAGGGCGGAGAGGATCAGAACCGGCGTATGATCATCGTCATGGCGCAGGGTCTCGACCATCGTCAGGCCGTCCATGCGGGGCATCATCCGGTCGACCACGAGCACGTCGTACTCGGCCGCCCGTGCCATCTCCAGACCTTCCTCGCCGTCAACGGCGTGGTCTGCCACATGGCCGGATTCGCGCATGCCCTTGCGGATGTAGCTCGCCGCTTCGCGGTCATCTTCTACGATAAGAATACGCATGTCTTGTCCCTCTATTCTTGTAGTTATTCGTCTTCGAGCTGAAGCGCCGAATAGCGTTGTCCACCGCGCCCCTCGACGAGGAGCAGGATAGCTGAACGGCCATCGTCACGCGCTTCGGCAATCACGGCGGCCAGCGTGTCCGTGCCACTGAGGGTCTGGCCCCCGGCTTCCAGGATTACATCACCACGGGCAAAGCCCTTTTCAGCGGCTTCGCTGCCGGCTTCAACATCGTCGACGACGAGGCCATCGGTCCCGGCGGAAAGACCGCGGGCTTCACGGGTCTCATCGGTCAGCGGCGTCAGGCTCATGCCGAAATAGCGCGCAACCTCGACGGTCTCGTCTTGTGTACTCGGCATCTCGTTGAGCGCGTTTTCGCTGGGGCGGTCGCCCAGGCGAACACGCAGCGTCTGTTCGCGACCGTCACGCCAGATGGTGAAGCGGACACGCTCTCCCGCGGCGATATCGCCGATCTGACGGGTCAGATCGCGGGAGCTTTCAACCGCATTGCCGTTGACCTCAAGGATGACGTCCTCGCGTTCAAAGCCACCTTCATCAGCCGGTCCGCCGGCCACGATGGAGCTGACGATCGCACCGGTGCGGCCCTCGATACCCATGGCGGCGGCAATATCCTCGGTCACATTCTGGATCTGCACGCCCAGCCAGCCGCGAGACACGCGACCATCTTCACGAAGCTGGTCGATGATGCGGGACGCCACGTCGGACGGGATGGCAAAGCCGATGCCGACATTGCCGCCGGTCGGCGAGAAGATCTGGGAGTTCACGCCCACGACATTGCCGTTGAGATCAAAGGTCGGGCCACCGGAATTGCCACGATTGATCGGCGCATCGATCTGCATGAAGTCGTTATAGGTCGAATTGCCGATTTCACGGCCGGTCGCGGAAATGATGCCGGCCGTCGCCGTTCCGCCAAGACCAAAGGGATTGCCCACGGCCACGACCCAGTCACCCACGCGGTATTGCGGATCGCGGTCGAGCGTCACATAGGGGAAGACAACATCTTCATCGACCTTGAGCAGGGCCAGGTCGGTCTGCGGGTCCAGCCCGATGATGCGGGCGGAATAGGTCTCGCCATCCGACGTGCCGATCTCGATTTCCGTGGCGCCGGCCACAACGTGATTGTTGGTCACGACCAGGCCATCAGCAGAGATGAAGAAACCCGAGCCCAGCGACTGGCGCGGACGCGGCGCCGGCTGCGCGGGGCCCTGGCCGCCGAACTGGCGTTCCAGCCACTCGCGGAATTGCGGAGGAATGCCCTCGCCCTCAGCACCCTCAAGCTCCAGGTCCTCGACCGAGGCGCTGGCCTGGATCGTCACAACAGACGGGCTGACACCCTCGATCAGATCTGCAAAGGACATTGGCGCACCGGCCGGTACCGCCGAAGCAAAAGGCGGCTGGGATTGTTGCGCATGCGCGGAGGCACCGAGCGGGTCCAGCGACAGACCTGCTGCAGCCATGCTGAGCACGGCCAGAGAAACACCACCGAGAATTCCAAGACGTTTTACAGACTTCATGAGAAAGAATGACCCTTCTTTTTCGAACATGGACGCATCATTGCCAGCGGAGACTTATCCGTTGGCTGTCTCTTACATTACAACTACATTACAAACCGTAATTTTCCGGTAAGGCCGGTCAGCCGAGGCGTGTGCGCACCACAACAGGACTGTGCAGGCTCTTGTGCACCGGGCATTTGTCGGCGATTTCGAGCAGGCGACCGCGCTGTTCCTCGTCCAGCGCGCCCTTCACACGAATGGTGCGCTCGAAGATATCCACTTTCACATCCTGCCCCTCGACACAGGCCTCGCAATCGGCAGCATGGTCCTTGGCGTGCGTGACCTCGACGATGATGTCGTCAATGGGCCAGGCCTTGCGGTCGGCATACATGCGCAGGGTCATCGAGGTGCAGGCGCCAAGCGAGGCACTGAGCAGATCATAGGGTGTGGGACCATTGCCCGTTCCGCCGACGCTTGGAGGCTCGCCGGCAAGGGAGACGTGGCCGTTCGCCACAATCCAGTTCTCATACTTGCCGGCCCCTGTTTCCGAAACGATCACGACACCGGGCTTGGCCTTGGGCGCCGGGCGCCGTTGGGGCGTGTCGACATATTTCTGGGCCCAGCTGGCGATGATATCGGCTGCAAAAACCGCATCTTCCTCCCGGGTAAGAAGGTGATCCGCACCATCCAGGCTGACAAAGCTCTTGGGGTGCTTGGCCGCAAGGAAGAGCCGTGAGGCGTTGTCGATGCCCACGGTGGCATCGGTCGGTGAATGGGCGATCAGCAACGGCTTGCGCAGATTGGCAAGCGTGTCTTCCAGGGTGTGCCCCTTGATGTCCTCGAGAAACTGCCGCTTGATCGTGAACGGTCGACCGCCCAGCGAAACCTCGGCAATGCCCTCCTGTTCGATCTCGTCGATAGACGCGCTGAACTGGTGGGCGACATGTGCCGCATCCGACGGAGCCCCAAGGGTCGCAACCGCCCGGATGCCGGGCAAGGCGCTGGCAGCGGCGATCACGGCAGCGCCGCCCAGGCTGTGGCCGATCAGCAGGGCCGGAGCCGCATATTCGCTTTCCACGAAGCGGGCCGCAGCCAACAGGTCTTCCACATTGGATGAGAAATTGGTGTTGGCGAAATCGCCTTCCGAATGCCCCAGCCCGGTAAAGTCAAAGCGCAATACAGCATAGCCGTGCGCCGCGAGCTGGCGGGCGATGCGGTTCGCCGCAAAGATGTCCTTGGAGCAGGAGAAGCAGTGCGCGAACACGGCATAGGCGCGCGGCGTCCCAGCAGGCCATTCCATGCGCGCAGCGAGCGTGTCGCCCTGTGATCCGGTAAACTCAACGCGTTCAGTTCTCGCCATCACCAACTCCCTGACAGTCCACCTGAGAGCTAGTATTCATGGCGCGGATCACAACTCAACTACGCTGACAAAAACGTCAGTACTCGCTGTCGCCGGCGTCAGCCTCGCCCTGCCACACGCCACTTTCCTGCAGCGCTTCAGCAACTTCCGGCGGCATGTAGGTCTCGTCATGCTTGGCCAGCACGGTCTCCGCGGAAAACACGCCAGCGGTCTGGAAGGCCCCTTCCACAACAACGCCCTGCCCCTCGCGGAACAGGTCCGGCAAGATGCCCTCATACTCGATCAGGATATCATGGGCCGTGTCGGTGACGCGGAAGGCGACATGCTGTCCCTCGCCCGGCTGGATCGAACCCTCGACGACGAGACCACCCACGCGGATGCGCTCTCCGAGCTCGACGCCCTCCTCGGCGATTTCCGTGGGCGAATAGAAATAGATCAGCGCATCCTTCATGGCGAACATGGCCAGGGCCACGGCCCCCACGAGGACAGCTCCGGCGACAGCGATGGTGGCGAGGCGGCGATTACGATGACGCATGGTCGTCTCCGGCGAACTTGAAAATCAGGGACAGGTTGTTGGCCGGCATCTGCAGGCGATGGTGCAGGCTCAGCCCGGCTTTGGCCATCTCGCTGATGACCTGATCCAGATCGCGCACACCCCAGCTGGGATTGCGCGCTTTCAAGGAGCGATCAAAGTCCATATTGGACGGCGCTGTCTGCTCGCCCTCCCGAAAGGGACCATAGAGGAATAACAAGCCGGACGGCGCCAACAGGTCACGGGCGCGACCGGCCAGCTGCTCGCACACGTCCCAGGGCGAAATGTGGATCACATTCATGCACACCACCGCATCGAAGGGGCCAAGCCCATCTGACCACCCCGCCTGCATGAGATCGAGCGCGAGGGACGGCAGAATACGGCCGTCCGCGTCGAGCGCCCAGGCATCCTGGCTCTTGCGGGACTGCGCATCCGGATCGCTCGGCTGCCACAGCACGTCCGGCCGGCGCCGGATCAGTTCGTAGCCATGCTGGCCCGTACCCGACCCGATTTCCAGGACGCGCGCGCGCTCGGTGAGGTGGGCTTCAAGAACATCCGCGATCACACCCTTGTTGCGCTCGGCGCTCGGCGAGGTCAGCCGGTCGCCCAGACGGGCGCGGGTTTCCAGGGCTGTGAGAGGGTCCGGGGTCGTGCTCATGGCACAGGACTTAGTCAGCAATGGACGCTGCGGCAAGCGGCCTTATCGCCGCATCAGGCAGCGGCTGCTGCATTGCCCCGACGGCGCAGCGTCCCGGCCACTTCAGTGGCCTCGGCAGCATCCAGCAGGCGCGCCGTGATCATCAGGCCTTCCTGGGCGACATTGCGGTTCTGGCCCTCGCTGCTCGCGACGAGATCGACCAGCAATTCGCCGGCATCCTGCAACCGCTTGATCGAAGCGTCGGCAATCCGCTTCTGGGTACTGGCCACAGCCGCGGCATTCGCATGCTCACGGGCCTTGGCCAGGAAGAAGATCAGTCCCTCGGCCCGGTCCACCGCAGTTTCCGGCGGCAATTGGGCGGGAATGATCCGACCGCTCTTGCCCCGACGCGGCTCGGGCAAGCCACTGTCCAAAGCCAGTGGAACCTTCTCGAACACTTTCTCGGTATTGGTCGATGCTTCGGCGCGCAGACTGAACAGCGCCTGTCCCCAGCGCCCGGCTTTGCGGATGCCGAATTCCTTCGTCATCCCGGTCGAATAGGCGACAAAACGGTCATAGCGATCATAGGTTTTCTTCGCCTCTTCCAGATTGGCGGGCGGAGATTTCAGCTTGGTGGCAAAGAACCCGGTATCCGCGAGAACAGCATCGCCCACTGCAGCCAGCTCTGTCTTGGAAACGACGAGGTCGTCGCCACGCTTGCCGATGCGCTCGATGACGCGGAAGATTTCCCAGGGTTGCTCCAGGCGCCCCATCGTCAGGAGCAGCATCCAGACAGCGCCATCGGGCGCCTCTTCCATCAGCTGCTCGTGCATTTCCTTGACCCGATGAGTGAGATCGTCGTCGAGGTCATAAACCCGGGCCGGGATCCGGCTCATGCACGCATCAATCGCCTTGGCATTGCGCAGAAGGACCACGGCATCGCGCAGCATGTCGGCCGCATCACCACCCCCGAAGCGCTTGGCCAACGCGGTCATGTCCTTGGGAACGCGCTCGGCTTTCTGGATGCCCTCATGCAGGGCATCGCCGAGCTGGCGTCTGAACTCGTACCAGATCTCATCCGTCGGAGGCTTCTTGCACTTCTTGGCGGTCTCGATGGTCTGCTTGGCCAGGTGACGGCCCAGCCAGCCCCAGAGCTTGCTGATCTGGTCCGGGCTGAAGCGGGCGCGCGAGGGCTGGACCGTGTCGGGGTCGCCGATCAGCGGCTTGAGCGGAGCCAGCAGGTACGCCTTGGCGAGGTCGCCGGCCGGCTCCTGCACCGCTTCCTGCAATTCCTTGAAGACTTCGATCAGCCGCTGGGAGGCCTCGTCCTGGCTTGCTGACGCATTCGCAGACGCAACCAGTGCCGAGCGCATATGCACAGGCATACTGCGCCAGAGCGCCTCAAGTTTTGCTTTCTGGTTAGGCGTAAGACGGGCCATTAAAGGTCAAACCACTTCGAATCTGACCCCAGTCTTGCCCAAGTACAGTTAATTTAGCTTTATCGAGATGTTGCCGGCAGTTTCACACTGGCCAAAAGCCCGCCCATCTCGGAACGGGAGAACTCGACCTCACCTTCATAGGCTCTTGCCAGATCGGTGACGATGGACAGCCCCAGGCCCGAGCCGGGCGCTTTTTCGTCAAGGCGGACGCCCCGTTTCAGCGCGGCCTTGGCCTGTTCTTCGGTCAGCCCCGGGCCATTGTCCTCGATACGGATTTCCAGTTCCCGTTCACCGGCCCGACGCGAGCTCACCTTCACGTCGCTTTCTGCCCACTTGCAGGCATTGTCCATGAGGTTGCCCACCATCTCCTCGAGGTCCTGGCGTTCTCCGCGGAAGACCAGCCCCGGTTCGATCTCGGCCTGTACCTCGATCCCCTGGCGGCCATAGATCTTGCCCAGAGTGCGAGCCAGGTCTGCCAGCACCGAACCGGTCTCGGTACGGGCGCCCACGGCCTTGGCGTGAGCCGCAGCCCGGGCGCGCCGCAAGTGGTGATCGACCTGTTTGGACATGATTTCGGTCTGCTTGCCGACCAGGTCCGCGAAATCGCCGTCGCGGGTTCGCGCTTCATTGGTCAGCACAGCGACCGGTGTTTTCAGCGCATGCGCGAGATTGCCCACATGCGTCCGCGATCGTTCGACCAGCTCGCGGGAATGGTCCAGCGTGGCGTTCAGCTCATCGGCCAGAGGCTGCAATTCATCGGGAAATTCGCCATCAACCCGTTCCGACTCGCCTTCCCGCACCTCGGCCACGGAGTGACGCATGCGCAGCACGGGCTCCAGGCCGATGCGAACCTGCAAGAACACGCCGGCAGCGATCGCGGTGGCAAAACCGAGAAACATCAGCCCGGATGTAATGGCGAAATTCCTGACCTCGCGATCCGCGGGACTGCGGTCTTCCGCGGCCAGCATCAAGGTGAGATTGCCGCGGTTCTGCAGCCGCACCGCCTGCGCGACAATCCGCAAGGGTTCGCGATCCGGGCCCTTGGACTCAGCTGTCAGGATTGCGCCGGGCTGTGCCATGGCGCGCTCGATCAGGTCATAGGGTGCGGCCAGCTGCTCGTCCCACATCGAGCGCGAGACGATGAGAATTCGGGTGTTGCCGTCTTCCGCGACATCCAGGACTTCCCAATACCGTCCCGAGAACACACGGGCATATTCCGGGTCCGAGGGGCGCCGGGCCAGGACGACATCTCCGGCCGGATCCGTCTCGGCCGCCGCCACGAGGGCGCCGACCACGCTGGTCAGACGTCCGTCCAGGGTGCGGATGACAGAGCGTTGGTAGAGTGTGGTCAGCGCGATCGCGCCAACCAGCAACAGGACGAATGCCCAGGCCGCCGCGCCTGCAAACAGGCGAAAGGCTAGCGACCTAGGAAACCTCACGAGACCGGTCGAGCCACCGGATCGACCAGACGATAGCCGAGGCCGCGCACAGTCTCGATACGGTCGGAGCCGATCTTCTTGCGCAGGCGACCGACGAAGACCTCGATCGTGTTGCTGTCGCGGTCAAAGTCCTGGTCATAGATATGCTCGACCAGCTCGGTGCGGGAAATCACACGGTCCTGGTGGTGCGCGAGATAGCTGAGCATGCGGAATTCATGCGACGTCACCTTCACCGGTGCCCCTTCAATGAACACCCGCGCGCCGCGCGTATCGATGCTCAGATCGCCACACTCGATGGTCGAGGAGGTGTGCCCGGCTGCACGACGGGTCAGGGCCCGCAGACGCGCCAGCAATTCCTCGGTGTGGAAAGGCTTGGTCAGATAGTCATCCGCCCCGGCATCAAAGCCGGCGACCTTTTCGCTCCAGCGATCACGCGCCGTCAGGATAAGGACCGGGAAGTCACGGCCATCACTGCGCCAGCGCTCGAGCACGGTTACACCGTCCAGCTTGGGCAAGCCCAGATCGAGAACGACGACATCGTAAGGCTCGGTATCACCCAGGAAATGTCCGTCCTCGCCGTCCAGGGCGCTGTCGACTGCATAGCCCGCGTCTTCCAGCGCACGGCCGAGTTGGCGGTTCAGGTCCGGATCATCTTCTACGACTAATGCGCGCATGATTCCCTCTTAGCGTTCGAACAGTATAGCGCCAGTCCGCGCATCCGCCACAACGTCAATTCGCCGACCGTCTTGGGTAAGGATCTTGACGATGTAACGCGGATTAGCGCCGCGCTCGAGTTCAGCGTCGAGAACGCTGGCACGAGGATAGCGCTGCCGCACCTGGCTGATCACCCGAATAGCCGGCACGACATCGCCCTGGCGACGCGCATCCCGGGCCTCTCCTGCCGTGTATCGATCACGCGACTGGAACACTTTGAGGCTGAACGTCTCGGCAGAGACTTCAACGGGGGCGAGAAGCGAGCTGGCTACGCCGATAATGACTACGAGTTTTTTCAACATGCGACACACACTGTAGGACCGCCGCTGAACGCGGCCTGAACGACATGCTAACACTTTTTCACGCTCAGGACTTCAGTCCCTTGCGCGGATCATGCCCGTTGGCCGGGCTCCAGGTTTCCAGGAAGTCCTGCAAGGCCTGGTCACGCTCTGGCAAGGCGATCATCAACCGAATGATCTGATCGCCTCGCGCGCCCTTGGCGCTTGCAAACCCCTTGCCACGCAGCCGCAACAGGCCGCCACTGTTCGAGCCCGGCGGGATACGCACATCCACATCGCCATCGATCGTGGGCACGCGCACCTTGGCACCCAGCGCGGCTTCCTTGAGCGTAATCGGCAGGTCCAGCTGAACATTATCGCCATCGCGCGAGAAATACTTGTGCTCGCGAATGCGAATCTCGACGAGGGAATCACCGGGTGCACCGCCATTGGCCGAGGGATGCCCCTGCCCGCGCAAGCGCAGCACCTGTCCGTCGCTGGCGCCCGCCGGCACCGCCACATCCACGGACCGTCCACCCGGCAGGACCACGCGATGCTTGCCGCCTTCAGCTGCCTGCATGAAATCCAGGTTCAGGGTCTGGCGGATATCCTCACCCTTGCGACGGGGCTGGGCCTGTTCCGCTCCGGCCGCGCCGAAATCGGTGAACAGGTCGGAAAAGATGTCGCCGATATCGTCAAAGCCCCGGCCACCCTGACGACCCTGGCGAAAATTGAACGGGCCGCGCTGACGGGCTCCGCCCATGCCGCCACCGGAGAACTGGGGGCCGAAACCGGCCCGGGCAGCGGCGTCATACTCGGCCCGCTTTTCGGCATCGGACAACAGGTTGAACGCTGCCGAGACGTTCTTGAAACGCTCTTCAGCGGCCTTGTCGCCCGGATTGGCATCGGGGTGCAGCTCCTTGGCAAGCTTGCGATAAGCCTTGCGGATCTCATCCTGGGATGCGGTCTTCGACACACCGAGAATCTTGTACGGATCTTCCATGCGAAAGGGTTCGTTCAACTGTTACCTGCCTATGCATGTAAGGGGCTTCGAGCCGGATCGCAAAGCCTGCTCACAGCGTCAGCTCGAGCCGGGCGGGCAAGCTGGCACCGCCCCGCTCGGAAAGCTGCACCACCTGAACGCGGCAGACCTCGTCCCCATTGGCCGACGGCGTGAGAATGTCGAGCCCTGAAAGGCTGATCGAGGTTTGCTCGACCTCGCCTGTCCAGTCCTCATGTCCGGCCCGCGACACGCGCACCCGGTAACGTTCAGCGCGTTCCGCCAGCGGCAGCGGGTGCAGGTCCCAGCGATCGCCGTCCAGCCGCGTGCACCGGACCCAGCTTAACCATTCCCGGGCAAACCGCAGGTGCACAGGCGCATAGGGCCGCAATCCACCACGCTTGGGCGTCACCCGGACCGAGGTCGCATCGCCGGCCTCTGCACCGGCCAGGCGCGCGCGGATCTCCAGTGGGCGGCCGATATCTCCGGCATCAAGCGGCAGCTCGGCAAGACCTCCATCCAGCAGGACGCACACGGCACCCGCCCCGACACGATCCGCGACCGGCGCGCCGGCCTGACCGCGCAACAATCCCGACAACGCATATCTGGAAGGGCCAACCAGCTCTGCCTGCGCAAATTGCAGGATTTCCCATTCGCCATCCGGATGCGCGACCGCCAGCCTGTTCTGCCCGTTGAGGATCGCCTCTTCGGGATGGCTGGACACGTCACCGCGCACCAACTCCAGCTCGAGCCGGTTCGCCCGGTCCCAGCGTCCCCGCGCTCCCGCAGCAAGCGGAGCCGCGAGCACGCCGACGACGGAGGGCTGCTGTAACTGCAGCCGCATGGTCCAAACTCCGGACGCCGAGCGGGTCTCGATGGTGACCGGCGCTTCTCCTCGTACCGCGGCCGCGACCCACAGCGTGTCCTCGCCGCGATCCAGCACTGCCAGCACGGGCGGGGCGATGTCCGTACGCGTGCGCCCGCCCCCGGCGCTGGACACGCGATACGCTGCCCGGCTGGTCTGCGCAGGACGCGCCAGCTCCGCACGCAGGGTCGATTGCCGGTCCAGTGCCGTGATCTGCCAGCGCTCACCCTCGACGAGCAGGACATCGCCGATCTCCGCCGCTTCCGCCGCAGGCGGCAGGGTCAGGCGCAAGCCATCCAGGCGTTGATTGGCGTCTGCCAGGCGGTGGGCCACGAGGTCCATCGCCAGCGCTTGATCCAGCACCAGGCGCGCCTGCAGGGCCAGGCGTCTGGTGCCCTCGCCCCCGCCGCTGCGCCACACCCAGCCCGGCTGGTAATCATGCCCGTCATCGGCAAAGGAGAGGCTGGCATCGCGATAGCGCAAGTCCGGACCGGCCGGGGTTCGAACCGGCTCGCCCCCGGTGTCGCTGACGACACATGCGTCCACGCTCAGCGCCTCTGCCTGCACGCCGGTCGAGGCAAAATGCAGCGCATCGGCCCGGGGTCGGACATCGACCCCCAGCACAGACAAGAGCGGCTGCAGCCCGTCGCGGGCACTGGCCAGACCGCGCAGTGCGAAACCGGTGACAAGCTCAAGAACGCTGTCGGTGCGAATGGCGTCCAGTCCGGCCGCCTGGCAGATATCGGTGATGATCTCACGAGCCGGGACGGCGCCGACGCGGCCATTCAGCCAGTGCCCGCGCTGCCAGTTCTCGCCATCTGCCCAGACTTCCGCGCGGGCCGGGAAATCGGGAAAGGGTCGCGCATCATAGGCCCAGACATGCACCCAGTCGGGCTCCACCATCGGCCCGCCATAAAGCGGCGAGAGCGGCGCCCCGGCGGCGCTGTCCTCCCAGTGCTGCAGGGCGGCCAGCAGCGCCTGCCTTTGCAGCACATCATCGCGGGCACCGGTGGAAGAATGTGGAAACGCACTCTCGGAACTCTTGGGGTCGTAAAACACGTTGGGCTGGTTGCTGCCCTTGTCGACCGCCGGGAAGCCCAGCTCGGTGATCCAGACCGGCTTGGACTGCGGGACCCAGGCCGTGGGCTGGGCTGAGCGGATCCCGCCGGGCCGATCAT
>JAYZXG010000134.1:0-2516 GCA_036141435.1 Pseudomonadota bacterium
CATTGCCGTGAATGCCCATCTTGTGCTCCAGGCCACCGCACTTGACGTTGTTGCGCTCGCCGGGATTGCCGTCAGCATCAGGAATGAATTTCGGAACCACGAACAGGGAGATGCCCTTCACGCCTTCCGGAGCGCCTTCGATACGGGCCAGGACCAGGTGGACGATATTCTCGGCCATGTCGTGCTCGCCGGAGGAGATCCAGATCTTCTGGCCGGTGATCTTGTAGGAGCCGTCCGCCTGCGGGACCGCCTTGGTGCGCAGCATGCCAAGATCGGTTCCGCAATGCGGTTCGGTCAGGTTCATGGTGCCGCCCCACTGGCACGAGATCATCTTGGGCAGGTACAGCGCCTTCTGCTCGTCCGTGCCGCCCGTGTGCAGGGCTGCAGCCGCACCCAGCGTCAGGCCCGGATACATGCCGAACGCCATGTTGGAGGAGGAGACCATCTCGTTGAAGGCGAGGTTGAGAACGTGCGGCAGGCCCTGGCCACCATATTCCGGATCCGAGGACAGTGCCGTCCAGCCCGCTTCCGACATTTGCTGGAAAGCCTCTTTCCAGCCGGTCGGCGTCTTGACGTTTCCGTCCTCGTCACGCGTACAGCCCTCGACATCCCCGACCTTGGAGATCGGCGCCAGAACGCCTTCACAGAATTTCGCACCCTCTTCCAGGATAGCGCCCATCGTCTCCACGTCCGCATCTGCGAAACCTGGAAGGTGGGAATACTGGCTCACATCAAGAACGTCGTTCAGGACGAACATCTGGTCACGTACAGGGGCGCGATAAGCAGCCATGATCTATCTCCAACAATCAGTCAGTGCGGGGTCTTCGCCCCGTAATGGGATGAAACTCTAAGAGGAACTCGGGGGCATGCCCGTCCAGTCTTCCAGGCGGGCGGAGGCCAGGGCCTCGAAAGCCCGGGCGCGACGTTTGATTTCTTCGGACGGCTCGTTCTCGTGGCGACGCGCATTCAGCCAGTCCAGGCCCGCATGCATCTCCTCGAGCGCGCGCTCGACATCCTCACGCTGCTGCTCGAGTACGTTGATACGGCTTTCGAAACGGGCAATCGCGGCTTCCAGGACTTGCGGGTCGCGGCTGTCGATAAACCGCAGGTCCAGCATTTCCTTGATCTCGTCCAGCGCAAAGCCGACGCGCTTGCCGCGCAGGATCAGCTCGACGCGCGCGCGATCCATGGCGGAATAGACGCGGGATGCGCCCCGGCGCATGGGCGTGATCATGCCCTTCTGCTCGTAAAAACGGAGCGTACGCGGCGTGACATCGAACTCCTTGGAGAGTTCGCGGATGGTGAATTCGGTATCAGGCGGAACAGGTTTGACCATGGATGAACAATGTTCACATGATTACGCGAACGTCAACGTCAAATTTGTGACGCAGGTTCAAATTTACCTTTCCGCACGCTTCGCCCTTTTCTCGCCGTGCTTGTCGCGGCAGTATCCGCGCATGCTTGATCTGACGCGTCTCCTGTCTCTTTCCGGCCTGCTTCTGGGCAGTGTTTCGACCGCATCCGCACTGCAGGATCCGGCCGACCCCTTCTCCATTCTCGCACCCCAGGCCGAGATCCAGCTGGCAACGCCGGACATCGATCCGGTCGAACGCCCGCACGCCGGCGTACAGATGTCCCGCGAGGCGTATCTTGATGCCCGCGGCAATCGCGGAACGATCATCACCGAGACCCTCTGGCGTGTTGAACGACGGACATTGTCGGGCGAACCCATCAGCACCGAGACGCGGCGCCTTGATTTCGGTGATGGCTATGTGCGCGATCGCCAGGATGACAGCGACCAGATCTACGATTTTGCAACGGACCGGGTACTGACCCTGCACGCTGATACGGTCAGCAACGAGGCCATGGCCGCCAGCGCCCACCGCCAGATGGATGTCTTCACCCGCTTCACGCGCGGCGGCGAGCTGGACGAGATCGCCGGCCCCGGTGGCGTCAGCTTCGAACGCTTCTGGATCGAGGCTGCGACCGGCATTCGCGCCACTGCGGTGGAGCTGGTCCGACAGGAAGCAGAGGACGGCGTAGTCGAGATCCGCCGCACGCCGGAGGGCAGCGCCATCTTCTCCGCAACGCCCGGACGTCGCGGTGACAACGCCTATTATGACCAGCTCTCGCGCTGGATGCGCCACACCCTTCCGGTGCACCCCGATGCGGTCGACCTGGCCGGCAATCTCGGCCAGCTGCCCGACAGCTTCTCCTTTCTCGTCTTCAGCCCGTCCAGCCCGGACGGTCGTCGCGAAACTTGGACGTTGACGGAAAGCCGGGGAACGCTCTCGGATTTCCCCTGGCCCGACACCCATCGTGCCGCGCAGGCAGATGACTATGTGCTGGCCAATGAGACGATCACCCGCCTGCTGGACCGGGGCCTGTCCGCCGCGCAGCGCCCGGAAGTCACCCCGACAACCGAGAACTTCATCTATGCCTCGCAATCACTGATGCAGGCGGGCGACCTGCCCGGCGCCTACCTGGCGCTGATGCAGGGCACGCAACACGAAGGC